>CAMFKA010000001.1 GCA_945957185.1 uncultured Chlamydiaceae bacterium
ACCATCGACCCCCTCATTAAAAGTGAGGTGCTCTAACCAACTGAGCTAAAGACTCGTGTTGTTGACCCCAAGGGGATTCGAACCCCTGTTATCGGAATGAAAATCCGGTGTCCTAGACCAGACTAGACGATGGGGCCAGGATCAACTTCGTTAGCAACTCGTGTCTTGCAAACCTTCGCTGCTAACGAACTTAAAATATGCATTTTTTCCGAATTTTTTGCAAATGCTAAATTTTCAAAACTTCAATTTCTTTCGCTGCTGTGACCTCTTCTGCCTCTTTGCAGTACTTGTCAGTGAGTTTTTGAATTTCATTTTCTTTTGATTTCATCTGATCTTCCGGAAGCAATCCATCTGCTTTCATCTTGCGAATCGCTTTGTTACCGTCTTGACGAATGTTTCTAATAGAGATTTTCGCCTCCTCACATCGCTTGTGGCACTCTTTTGCCATCTGCTTCCTTAAGTTTTCATCCATCGGAGGGATCGGTACTCTCACTTGATGCCCGTCAACTACAGGATTAAATCCTAAATTCGCTTCAATAATCGCTTTCCCAATTAACGGCGCTTGCGTCCTGTCAAAGGGAACGATGAGCAATTGTCTGGGTTCCGGGGCGTTAATCGAGGCAATCTCCTTCAAGCGCATTCTAGATCCATACACTTCTACATGCACGTTATCTAACATGGCGGGGTTAGCTCTTCCGGTCCGAATCGATTTCAATTCCACTTTCAAATGCTCGACTGCACTTGCCATTTTTTGTTTTACGTCGTCTATTATACTCATGTGTTTGGCTCCTTCACTATGTTTCATCCACCAGGGTGCCGATCGTCCCTGAAGATAAGTCTTCTAAAATATTTTTCTTCCCTAACAGGTCCATTTTGAACACAAAGATGGGGATCTTGTTACTTCGGCACATGGCGATAGATGTAGCATCCATGACTTGTAATTTTTCTGCAAGGACTTGAGAGTAACTGACGCGACGATAAAACTCCGCATCTTGATGCCGAACGGGATCTTTGGAATAAATTCCATCGACTTTTGTGGCTTTTAGTAAGGCGTCAGCTCCGATTTCACTAGCCCGTAGCGAAGCGGCGGTGTCGGTGGTAAAATAGGGGTTTCCGGTTCCGCCGACAAAAATGACGATTTTTCCGCTTTTAAGGGCTTCCATGCATCGATTCCATTGATACGGCTCTACCACCTTGGGGCAATCAAGCGCGCTCATGACGAGCGTTGGAAAGCCTGCTGTTTGCAATGCTTGCTGCAAGGCGATGCCATTCATGATTGTCGCGAGCATGCCCATCTGATCCGCTGGTGTTCTGGCAATGCCGCTGTCTGCCAAGTTGATGCCGCGAAAGATGTTGCCTCCTCCGATGACGAGTCCTACTTCAATTCCTTCTTTTGCGAATTGTCCTATTGAGGTTGCGAGAGTTTGGGCAGCTTTCATGTCGATACCAAAAGGCTGTGAGCCTTGTAATATTTCGCCGGAAAGTTTGATGAGGACTCGCTTTAGCTTTTTCATTTTTTCCTCTTGCTTGTGTTCACTTGCTTTTATACCGAAAGTAATTCAAAATTTGGTTTTTGGCAAAAAGAAAGCTCCTGCGGTTGATTCATCGGAAGTGACCTAATATTAGAAATATGAGGTCACTTCCGATGAATCAACCCCAGGGCTTTCTTAAAGCCAAAAACCAAATTTTGAATCACTTTCGGTATATCTGAGATAGACCTGAATGCTGTCAAGTTCGTGTTCGGTATGGACGAAAAAAAATCCCCCGATCCGAGAAGGATGCGGGGGATAATCGGCGAGGGAGGGGATAGCGATTAGCTACCAACGCCCCAGCGAAGGAACGAGACGATCTCAAGCGGTTTGCCCGAGGTTTTGCCGTGTTCTGCAACGACTTCCGCGATGGTTTTGTCGGTGTCGCGGATGTACTTTTGGCAGACAAAGCAGTTTTCGTCAAAGAATGCCTTCAGGCGTCCGTCAACGATCTTCTCAACGATGTTGTCGGG
Source organism: uncultured Chlamydiaceae bacterium (assembly GCA_945957185.1). GTDB lineage: Bacteria > Chlamydiota > Chlamydiia > Chlamydiales > Parachlamydiaceae > CAMFKA01. The sequence goes on from CAMFKA010000001.1 coordinate 2,003, forward strand.
TTTGCCTTTCACTTGGCTTCTTGCGATCTCTTTTTCGTTTTCTACTGTCGTCGCTGGAACTTTCTCCGGAGAGAGGAATTCAGGAGCGGCAGCAGCGACGTGCATCGCCAATTCTTTGGCGAAAGGAGCGGCGTCGTTTGTTCCCTTGACTTCTACAACAGTCATCAGTTTCCCGCCTTGGTGGCTGTAAACGCCTAGAGAAGCGTCAGCTTTTTTAGGGAGAACCAAGATTCGCTTAATCACGATATTTTCACCGATAGTTTGGATGATCGTGGCGCGGTATTGGTCGATGGTGAGTTGTCCGTCTTTAGAGTACGGCTGGTTCAAAAAAGCATCCAAAGATGCGGGTGTTGTTTTGGCAACTTCTTCCGCGATGTTTTGGAGAAATTCTTGGAACCTGTCGTTTTTAATGACGAAGTCAGTCTCAGCGTTCACTTCGACTAGAGAGACGGTGTTTGCTGTCTCTGCAGAGCCGATGAGTCCTTCGTTAGTGGAGCGCCCTTCTTTTTTGACTGCGGAGGCGATTCCTGCCTTACGGAGGTTTGTGATGGCGAGCTCCATGTCCCCTTTGGCTTCTTCAAGGGCTTCTTTGCATTTGCCCATGCCGACACCGGTGCGGTCGCGGAGTTCTTTAATCATTGCTGGAGTCACTTGTGTCATAGTAGTTACTCCTTCTCGAACATTTTTTCAGCCATTTCAGCAGAAACTTCTACCTCTTCAGCAGCTTCGTCGTCTTCTTCACGATTTTCGAGATCACCCTTAATTGCCATCGCTCTCATTTCGTTTTTCTTGTCGATGATAGAGGATGCCAAAGAAGAAAGGATCACGCGTACGCTTTTCAGAGCGTCGTCGTTACATGCAATGACGTAGTCGATTGGATCCGGATCGCAGTTGGTGTCGACCAATGCCATCACAGGGATGCCGAGTTTTCTAGCTTCTGCAACAGCGATGTGCTCTTTGCTTGGGTCGACAACGATCAGCAATCCAGGAGGTTTACGCATAGAGCGAACGCCGGAAAGGTTTTTGTCCAATTTGATTTGGTCTTTTGTCATCAAAGAAATTTCTTTCTTTGTGAGGTCTCCACCAGTCGCGCTAGCAGCGATTTTCTTTTCGATTCTTTCCAGTTTCTTTACGGATTGACGAAGAGTTTGGAGGTTTGTCAACATCCCACCGAGCCATCTTTCTGCAACGTAGAACTCGCCGCAAGCTTCTGCTAGTTCTCTAACAACAGCTTTTGCTTGTTTTTTTGTTCCGACGAACAGGATAGATTGGTGTTTTGCCACGGTTTCTTTGACAACTTCGCAAGCGTGGCGAATTTGTTGTAAAGTTTTCGCGAGGTCGATGATGTAAATGCCGTTGCGCTCTTCAAAAATGAATCGCTTCATTTTTGGGTTCCAACGACGCTTTTGGTGTCCGAAGTGTGCTCCGGATTCTAGCAATTCTTTAATTGTAATGTTAGTAGCCAAGCCTTGTCCCTTTATGTTTGACGACGGCATCCCCTCTGGATTGAGAAGATTTCGGTCTTGGATTTTTTAATGTTGTTTGTACGAAACTTGTGAATGCGATCGAGATGATTGCGGCCAAGATGAGAAAAGCGCCTGGTCAGAATCGAACTGACGCTAGTAGCTTGGAAGGCTACAGTTCTACCACTGAACTACAGGCGCGGCGAAGCTATATCATACAGATCGGTGAATTATTTGCCAAACTTTTTTGTCGTATCAATTTTATTGCTTCCAAATATCGATCCTCATAGACTCTTGGGGCATGAGCAACCGCCGCAAAAACTCTAACTTCCGCAAAGTGATCGATCTGTCCCAAAAGGCAAACTGGGTGTTAAATTTGATTTTGATGGGATTTGTCCTTATCGTTCTCCGCGCTTGGCACCTTAGCGTTGTCCAGCACGACACACGAGAAGAGGAATCGAAACGCCCTCAAAAGAAAGTTGTCGTCGAACCCGCCAATCGAGGGACTATCGTCGATAGGTTTGGCATCCCGCTCGCGGTCAATAAAATCAAATATAATGTCGCTCTTGTCTACTCTCAAATGCGTCAAATTCCCTCCGTCAGATGGAAGGTCAATGAACAGGGCATAAAAGAGAGGACCTTTCCTAGAAGAGAATACATCAAAAAATTAGCGACTGAATTAGGTGAACTCCTCCAAATTGATCCACACCGCCTTGAAGACATCATCCACGCCAAAGCTGCTTTCGCTTACAGCGCCCCCTACGTCATTAAAGAAGATATTTCAGAAAAAGAGTACTTCCGTTTGAAAATGATGGAAAAAGATTGGGTGGGCGTTCAAGTTCAACGCGTTCCCCGTCGCTTTTATCCTCAAGGAAGACTGGCGGCTGATGTTATCGGTTACTTAGGCGCAATCAGCAAGGAGCAGTACGACTCCATTTTCGAGGAGATTTCCTTCCTGCGGGAATACTTAAAGGGGATTGAAAATGGGGATGATATCGAATCTTCTAATGGAGTCTCCTCCGTCGATGAAGCAAAACGCCGCCTTCGCGAACTTCAAGAAAAAGCTTACACAGTCTATGACTATGTGGGAAAAACGGGGATCGAAGGAAGATTCGAAGAGGAGCTACGGGGGTTCCATGGAAAATATTTTTACGCTTCCGATGCCAAAGGAAATTTTTTAAGGCAGTTGCAGGGGGGGCGACAACCGGAGTCCGGCAAGCAGATTCAACTCAGTATATCCGCGGAGCTCCAAGCGCATGCGGAGCTGCTGCTCGCGCAAAACGAACGGATCCGCGAAGCGCGCACAGCGATACGGGGTGCAAATAAATCTGTTATTCAAGTGATGAAACAGCCTTGGATCAAAGGCGGAGCCATTGTCATGATGGATCCGAAAACCGGCGAAGTGCTTGCTTTGGCGACCTACCCGCGATTCGATCCCAACGATTACATTCCCTCCGGAAAACCGGAAATCAATCGCAAAAAGAGAGCCCAAATTCACCGATGGTTCGAGACAGATCAGTACATTGCTGATGTGTGGAATGAAAAACGCCCCTTAGAAAAAGAAACATACGACGATCGCGCCGAAAAATTTTCCGAATACGAGTACATGATGACGTGGGAGAATTACCTCGCATTGATACTGCCCGATAACAATCCTGTCCAAACAGCATTTAAAGAGGTGCAAACTGTTCGTCAAGCCGTTATCGCCCAACAAAGAGAAACCTACCCAGGTTTGGAGAACGATGAATACAATCGCTTACTATTTTTGGATTTATGCAACCTTGTCGCTCCTGAGAATCGATTTTCAGAGAAACTGCTGAAATATATCGGAAATCTCACGCTCACGGAATATAAATCGATTTCCAGTTCATACACAGTTTTAAATGCATCCTTAAAAGAAATCGTCCGCGATCTTTTTCGTGAGACCGATTTCCGACAGTGGAGAGTAGATAATGAAACAGAATTTTTAAAAGAGAAGCGCGCTTGGGAAAAAGAGATGAAAAAATACGCCAAGCCCTACCTGGACTATCTCGATCAAAAAGAGGAGGAACTATTCACCGATTTCTGGAACGAAAACCGCTGGGTGATTTCTCAGATTCTATTAACAGGAAAAAAGTCGAAAGAATCGGCAGAGCTGCCCACACATTACGAAAACTTCTTAAAAACGTGGAGACAAGAGCTTAATGCCGGCGCTCATCACGCTATCGAGTGGTATGATCAATTTCATCGACTTCAAAAAATGATGCGCAAGCTCCCTGCTGATACTCAAATAGCATTTTTACAAACACTGAGATCTTATCATGAGTTGGAACAGCCCCTAAAAGGACGTTATAAAGGGCTTCGCAATGGTGGAAAACTAGAGAAAGACCTCGCCGCAGCCTTCTACCCTAAAAACGGGTTCGGTTACGGCCGCTCCCAATGCTACCGTCAATCTGCCCATCAGGGGTCTATCTTCAAACTCGTGACCGCTTACGAAGCAATCCGACAGAGAATCGATAAAATCAATCCTAAAAGTATACGTCAACTCAATCCATTGATCATGACCGACCGTAATTTTAGAGAAGGAAAACATACGTATGTGGGATATACGGAAAACGGAAAGCCTGTAACACGGCTCTATAAAGGAGGTATGATCCCTCGTAGCGTTTCCAATAACTTGGGGACAATGGATGTCTTGAAAGCTATCGAGACTTCCAGTAACCCCTACTTCGCATTACTAGCCGGAGATGTTCTAGAAGACCCTGAAGACCTTGCTAAAGCCGCAAAAGCTTTTTGCTATGGCGCTAAAACAGGGATCGACCTGCCAGCGGAAATACCAGGCCGTGTGCCGGACGATTTGAAAAAAAACCGCACCGGCCTCTATGCAATGGCAATAGGACAACATTCCATGGTAGTCACACCTCTTCAAACTGCGGTAATGCTTTCAGCAATTGCAAATAAAGGAAAAATTTTAAGGCCCCACATTGTTACAGAAGCGGATATTCAACCGGATATTGTTCGCGCACTTCCGATGCCATTGCCTTTACACAAGATTTTGTTGGAAGGAATGAGACGAGTTGTGATAAAAACCTACCAAACAGGTTTGCTGATGCTTTCGAAAATTTACCGCGACTATCCAGAAGCCATCAGCGACTACATTGAGCTAAAAGAGGAGCTACTAGGGAAAACAAGTACATCAGAATCGATGGAACAAATTGACCTGGATGCTGTTTTGGGAACAAATTTGTACAACCACGTATGGTTTGGAGGGATCTCCTATCAAGGGGATGACCCGGAAGTGGTGGTAGTCGTCTACTTAAGATTTGGCGGTTACGGAAAAGAGGCAGCTCCCGTAGCGGCACAAATGGTGAAAAAGTGGCGAGAAGTTAAAGAGGCGCACAAAAATCAAAAATAGGTGCTTATGATGGTATCAGCGAGTGGATTAGCGCAATCTAAAACCGAAAATCATCATTGGATTGACTCGATACATCCTGCTACAAGTTCCATTTTTGCCCCATTACAAGGGTGTGTTTACGAAAACATTTCTAAAGAGCGTTTCCAAAAAGTTGATGCCAACGGTAATCGAAAATTTTATCAGCTCACTCTGCATACAACAAATCATACTAAGCGTGTTCTTTACATTTATAGTGCTGCACTCGAGCTTCTTGGCTTATGCCACGAAGAGTTATCTAGTCGGAAAAGAAAAAACGCTGTCTACGCTTATGTGAAAGAACAATTAAATAAATTGTCTCCAGAGTCTCAATGGAAGCTTAGGTTGCTCTATCCAATGTTTCAGAATTACGTGTTGAACGAACCAATTCGGAAGACCCTTCGACCTAGCATCGTCAAACAGTCACTGCCTCCCTACAATAAACGGATTCTTATCCAACTTCTCCATGAGGCTGCACATAATACTTCGCGACTTGTGCGTTACAACGCTCTTGCTGGTAATCTGTCTCTTGAGGAAGCTGTGCTGTGTACAACATTATGGCGACGTGCTGAGGGAATTTTCCGCGCGTTGATAACAAATGAAAATGTCACGATTGTCTCACCTTGCGGACGACTTGTAGGAAAAGGTACTTATCGCAATACGTTTCAGGTGTTTAATTATTCAGTTGGTCGCACTCAAGTCCATTCCGTGCCCTCTTTAGAAAACAAACCAAAAACTCCTGCAGAAAGCCTTCTATATGAGAAGAAAATGGATCACCAAGAACGAGAGATAAAAATTGTCGCTCATATTCACAAGAGGGAGCCGAAATCTATACCAGGAATCATTAATGCTCCCTTTGCTCTGTTAACTTTTTTAAAACAGGACCTCAAGAGGATTTATCACCATTCAATCGTGACTCAATACGACTATTCTCTCTATGACTATTGTCAAAATGCACAAATTCCAACACAGGAATTTTCTCGCTTAACAAACGTTTTAAAACAACTTTTTAGTGGGTTAGCTTTCTTAAAGAAAGTTGGAGTGATTCATGGCGATATTAAGCCGGAGAACATCTTCGTAAAGGGTTCGGGGTTTCGTGTAGTCATTGGAGATTTTGGGGGATCGATTTTGAAAGATGAAGTCCAATTAGACCTTAAAAATATCATGCAAACACCGTTTACAGCGCAGTATTTAAGCGATTTTGATTTTATGGGAATGGTAAATGCAATCATTACAAATTCTAAAGAGACTTGGACGAAAATGGCCTATGCTCACGATCTGTCTGCAATGGCATTGACAGTACTGCAGATGATGACGCGAAAATTGTACGCTCCAATGACACGTGTTCATAATTCAAAATTCAAAAAAATTTTTAAAAGTCATGTAGAGGACATGGAATTGCCCGCCCACCATTCTTATGCCTCTTTGCTAGACCTGAGTCAATTTAGCTTCAAGCTCATCCGAAGATTATTAAAAGAAGCCAAAATGGAAAATGACAATTTGATACTTATTTTTAGGCATTGTTTGCGCTGTGCGCATCAGCAACGCCCTTCTCCTTCAAAAGTGATACACGATTTAAATAGGTTTGGTTTTCACTAACCTCCAAAAGAATAAAGGTCCATCATGAATTTTCATTCCGTACTATCTACACCTCCTGCTGAGCATTCTCACTGGATGCGTGAACTAACGCCATACAAGCAGAAATTATTCAGCCCTCTGGCTGCTTGTGCATTGAGCTCAATTTCCAAAAAGAAAATAGAAAAGATCGATGAAAATGGTGAGCATAAGTATTTTCCTTTAGACATCTATTCAAGACACCGTCCGGTTCTGACAATCTATATCTATCAGCAAGCGCTACGCTGTTTAGGTATTTCCGTAAAAGCTGCCGAGAAGCACAGAAGAAAACCCAGCTTCTACAATCTCGTTGTAGGGTCACTCAACAAAATGGACAGAGTAAAAAAAGTAGCTCTGGTATGCTTTTCCGATGTGATTCACAAATGTTATAGACGGGAAGGGATTCCCATAGTTCTGCTTATGCACTCAACCAGATATTATTTTGGTGAACGACGTATTAATTTTACCAAAAGATGTATTGTAGATATCTTTTGCGAGTTTTATAAATCCGTTCTTCAAGAATTATGGAATCCAAGAATTGGAATGAATCTTTTAGGGACTAGGCATAGCGCCGAAGTACGTGATACATCCGGAAATTTCTTTGTTGTTCGCGTGAAAGATAGCGGTAAACTTCAGATGTTTTCGCCGTCCTTAAAGAACATCAATATGGGTGAGTACATGACCGGGCAGTTGGTCTATAGTTTTATGAAAGAGCGTCACCAATTCCTTATCAGGCAGAAGCTAAAGTTTCCCGAACACGTGAAAATTAATAAGTATCACAATAAAGCCGCAGCAGAGTATATGTGGATTGCTTATAGAGTTTCAGCTCAATTTTATGGGCACGACAGTTTGAAGCAAAAAATAAAGGGACTTTTTCCTCAGTTACAACCGATACAGCTCGATTACATTGATGAACAGAGACATATCATTTATTGGGGCATGACGGTGAGTAAGCAATTAAGAGAACTCAAAACTTGCTCCGGTTTTATCTCAAAATCAAAACTTTGGTATCTAGACATTCTCAAAGGGTTTCGCGACCTTATTGTCGGATTACAACATTTCCGCAAAAGAAAACTCCTGCATACTCAAATCGACTCGACAACAGTGTTTTTAGCAAGAAAGCCAAGTTCCTCTTCCTTTAGATTCAAAATAGGAGGATTCGATAATGTCATCGATGCAAAACGAATGAAGTTGGATTTGCGAGATATCACCGGGACGGGTGATAGATGGGGCTCTTTGTCAGATAACGATTATTTAGCTTTGATGCATGCAGCAGCTAAAGGAGATCTTGAAAGATGGTGTCAAATTCGCTATTCCGCTGATTTAGCATCAGCTGCGCTGCTCATGCTGCAATTTTTTGTGAAGGAAGAAATTGTGCGCAAGACTACATTCAACCCAATGATAAAACACGATATTAATCAAGTATTGCGAAGCGCCTCTTTAACAGTTGGGAAAGATGTGCAAATTCCTTCACGACTGTTAGATTATCCTGCCATTCTTGTTGCTCTTGAACTATCTAGAGGATGGACAATCCACTCTCATCCATTAGTGAAATTGGTTGGTGAATGCATGCGCTCTAATTGGCAGGAGAGACCTTCTCTCGAATCCGTGTTACAGAGACTCGAGAGTATGATCGCAGAAGAACAATTGACTTATATTTAAATTAAGAGGGAAACGTCATGGCAGCATCAACAAGTTTAGCGACACCAATCAGTTCTCAAAGGATTTCTTGGTTAGATCTTTGCGCTACACGCAAACGACAGTTTCTTGAACCGTTACAAGCATGTATCTACGATCAGATTTCCCCCGAAAAAATTGCGAAGACTGATTCAAGGGGCTATAAAAAATATTATCCATTCACTGTTTATACCAGACGGCAATCACACACATTTTATATCTATCAGGCCTCTCTGACACTACTAGGATTGTCTGTTGACGAAATGAACCGAAAAAAAAACTGTTACTACTACGTATCCAATGGATTAAAAAGGCTGAATGAAGAGAAAAAGTGGAGATTGAGACTTTTTTATCCGATTTTTAAACAATATTTAAGGCACGAACAGTTTCAGGATGTATGTAAACCGCAAGAAGTGGATCCTAACTTTCTCTCTTATAATAAATACAACCTTGTGCGGTTGTTTTTAGGGGCAATAATGCACAGTTCACGGCAGATTCGATCCAGCAAATTGAGCAATCCCGTGACTGATGTAGAACAGCTAATATGTACAACCTCTTGGAGACTTCCGGAAGGAATGTTCAATGCAATCGTCACCTATGATGCTGTATCCATTTTTTCCCCTATCGGCACTTTGAAGGAGTCAGGAAGCTTTTGTAAAGCTTATCGTGTTTTTAATTACACAGAAGGGTGTGTTCAAATCCAACTGAAACCTAATTGTATCGAATTTCCCGAAAATGGAGATGACCTTTTTGCCAATGCAAAAAATTTAGAGCACATGAAACGAGGCATTAAAATTACGGAATACCTCTATAAAAAAAGTGCTTCAAAACGCCTTTATGGAATTGTCGATGCACCCGCAATCTTGGCTTATTCGAAACCTTATTCAGCAACAATCTATCAAGATACCATTACGACCAAATACGATTATCCGCTCGATGAGTATGTCTTCAATCCTACAATACCATCTTATCAAATATCGAGCATCGTCAGCTGTATCCGGCAATTATTTCATGCGATAACGTATTTGAGAAAACATCACGTTATCCATGGAGACATCAAAATGGAGAATATTCTTGTAAAAGGCACAGCGACTTTTGCTCTCGCTGATTTTGGCGGAGCGATTTTAGAGAGCGAAGCGGCTCCTAATTTGAATTCAGTCCTTCAAACAACTTTTTCCGACGTCTATGTCAATGGAAATGATTTACTTCAGATAGTTGGCGCGGTAAAAAATAGTGCTCTCAAGACATGGAGAGAGATATCCTATGCGCGAGATTTAGCTGCCACCGCATTAGTTTGTTTACAGATGGTCGCCAGAAAAGAGATTTTGCCGGAGCGAACCACTCATCTAACAGCTCTTCATGCTCTCTATGATGGATGTGAAGGGTTTAGCGGTGAAGATGCTGTAAAAAAATTCCCTTCGTTATTGGATTTATCGCAAATACAACCCACAACAATCGAGTCTGCGTTCAAGAGTGCAGGCATTCGCAACACTTCTCTCATACAACTATTTAAACGTTGTTTGTCCAATAATTACCGAATCCGACCGGTGGCTAAATACGCCTCGGCACATTTTACTGCAATTGCGCCTTTAGTGTTGTGTGAGAGCACATTATGAACAAGGCAACGCGGAGACGCAGAGGCGCTAAGACGCGGAGTTTTTTTGACTAAAAAGCCCTCCGCGTCCCTGCGTCCCCGCGCCTCCGCGTTGTCTTGCTATTGTTCCTTAATATGGGCAATCTAAAACGTTATTCTGCATACACAATGCCGCTTGAATTGCCATCTGTAGCTCCTTTTTGTCTACACCGGGAAGGTAGTAACTGTTTTTTTGCATTTCAGCAACGACTTCGTTAGAACGGATAATTTTATACAACCAATCCCAATTCGGCGGAGCAAGAGAGATCGTTCCCTGATGCAAAAAACCATGTCGCGTTCTTCTCTGGGCACCTCCGGAGACTTTCATTCCATTGCAAACGACATCTAGAACAGTGGCTTTTGTCATGCAAAATCGTCCTAGAGGTCCTTCAGCACGAGTATCGTTTTCTAACAACTCTAATTTATCTTTGACAAGACTTTCCAAAGCGTTTTGAATCTTTTTGTTTACGAAACAGTAATTCGTTAATGTATCTGTAGTGTAGTAAGGGGAGTCGCTTGGTACTAATACGGAAAATGTCATGTCCGTAAAATGACAGATGACACCTCCTCCGGTAGGCCTTCGAGCAATATCGACGCCTAAACGGGCGATTTCATCTAAATTTAGGAGATCCTCGGGTTTTACGAAATGACCATAAGTCAAGCTTGGGGATTGCCAAGCATAAAAGCGCAACAAATGTCGGGGTTGTAACTTTAAATCTGCGAGAAGATCGCTATCGATCTGCATATTTTCGTTGGCGGAAAGAGTTCCGGAATCGAGGGTTTCCCAAAAAATTTTTGTCATAAATAGTGCCTTTTACGACATTTTTAGCCCTTTTTTCGATAAAAATCTAGCGGAAATGTATGGGTCTGGTATACTTGTTTTTCATAATAAAAGGTGTTGTCGATGAAAAAGCTGACTATATTATTAGGAATTGCCCTCGGATTGTTTATTTTAGGCCGAGTTTATTACCGCGCGACAGATGATTTCAGAATTGGAAATATGACGCATGAGCTGGAAAACCGCACAGAATGGGATGCTGCTCCTCTATCTTCAGAAGAGCTGACAAAAGTGCAGCAAATTCTAAAGCAGCCTTACAGCTATTTAGGAAAGGGAGCACAATCGTACGCCTTTTTAAGTGAAGACGGGAACTACGTTTTAAAATTTTTCAAGTTTAAACACCTACGACAAGCCGAATGGGTATCGTGGATCCCTTCCATTCCTCCCTTTTCAAAATGGGTGGAAGAGGACCGCGAACGTAAAGAAAATAAATTGATCAGCGTCTTCGATGGCTACATGATCGCTTACAATGAACACCGCAAAGAGAGCGGAATCATCTATCTGCACTTTAACAAGACACAAAATCTGTTTGGCAACGTCACAGTCACCGATAAATTAGGCCTTACTCGTCAAATCGACCTCGACCAAGTGATGTTCATCCTTCAACGCAAGGTTAGACCGATGCGCGGTGTCATCATCCAATTGCTAAATGATGGAAAGCCTGCCGAAGCGATCGCAATGATCAACAAAACCTTCGACCTCTACATGGACGAATATCAGAAAGGGATTTACGACCGTGATCACGGCGTCATGCACAACACCGGTTACCTCACATTGGATAACGGAGATGTCGTCGCTGTCCACCTCGATGTAGGCAAAATGTCCCGTGAACCAGAAATGAAAAATGTCGACACTTTTGCTCCCGATTTAGAAAAAGTGGCTCGCAAAATCGACGCTTGGACTGCTCTGAATTACCCTAAATACTACCCGGAAATCTCACAGGCAATGGAAGCGCGCTTATCGCAAGAGTTCCACCGCCCTTTCACTTTCAAAAATGCTCCGGCAGACTCTAAAAAGTAGTTTTAGTGCCCTCTGCAAAGGGATAAACTATTTTGTCTTTGCTCCGGAATGCCTGGAGTGTCACGCTCTCTTAAGAAACGATGAGCGTGGCTTCTGCGCCTCTTGTTCTACACTCTTCGAAATCATCCCTCACGAAGAGCGGTGCCGCTATTGCTTCACCGAAATGGAGAATCTTCTCCATCAAGTTTGTGGTGATTGCAAGTTTAAAGATCACCTCGTAACACAAACTGCGGCTGCATGCACGTATCAAGGCCCTCCGGCGACGATGGTGCGGATGATGAAATATGGAAATATGCCGTGGTTAGCAAAAACCGCTGCTGCGTTTATGGCTGTCCAATGGGTTGACCTCGATTGGCCCATGCCGGATTATATCATTCCTGTACCGAGCAATTGGATCCGCCGCTGGGATCGAGGGTACAATCAAGCAGAATTGATCGCAGATGAATTAAGCAAAATCATCGGAGCCCCAGTCGCTAAAAACCTGAAGCGAAGAGTCGGCGATTTTAGCCAAGCAGGTTTAGATCGTGAACAAAGGCTGAACCTAGGAATGGATTCGTTTTACGTCAGGGGAAGCCCCAATTTAGAAGATAAAATTGTCCTTCTGGTCGATGACGTGATGACGACGGGAACAACAATGAAAGTTTGCGCTGAAGTTGTTAACTCTCAGTTCCCTAGCCAGATTTACACACTGTCGTTCTGCCGCGCTGCCGAAGAATAAAATAGCTGCAAAATTATAAAAATTTTTCTTGAACAGAATCTATAAACGATTGAAAATTATCGTTCTATCGTTCTACATTTGCGTCATCAACTCAAAAAAAACTCCACAAAGCAGAGCACTTTGTGGAGTCGTCACTGAGAAAAATTAGGCTATATTTTACGAGGGGCTTGTGTTGGTGGCAGCTCCTCTTCTCTTCTCGAAACAGCCAAAATAGGCTTCGGCTGCTTTTTAGCCTTTTTCATATTTTTCTTTTCGTGTCTCATAACTCACCTTTACTTTATTTAAAGTGGGAAGGTTAAGTATTACTATACCTTCCATAACCTCATTTTATTTTATTAATTAATAATTGTGTAAAGAAAAAATTTAAAAATTGTTGTTCATGTAAAAAAATCGCTATGTTATCATGGCGGTATGATTGAAATTACCAGTTTACAAAACCCAAAGATTAAGCATCTTACAGCTCTTCGCGAGAGAAGGGAACGAGATCGCTCCAACGAGTTCACTATCGAAGGATACAGAGAACTCCTCCGCGCGGTCGACGCCGGATGGCGCATGACGCAACTGTACTACTGCCCTGAATTTTTCCTGGGCAGCAACGAACAAGCCCTGATCGATAGAATCGAACGTTATGGCGCTCAGTTATTTAGCTGCTCAAAGCCGGTGTTCGAAAAACTTTCCTACCGCGATAGACCCGACGGATTAATCGGTGTGAGCGAACAAAAGACGACCTTACTGCATGAAATGAAAAAAGATTTTCTCATTGTCGCCGAAGCAATCGAAAAGCCGGGGAACTTGGGGACGATTTTGCGCACAGCAGATGCAGTGGGAGTCGACGGTTTGATTTTAGCCGACAAATGCACCGACTTGTTTAATCCGAACGTTGTCCGGGCCAGCGTAGGCACTTTATTTTCCGTTCCTATCGCCGAAGCCTCCGGAGAAGAGTCGCTTAAGTGGCTAAAAGACAACAATATACAGATTTTAGCCGCCACCCCTCATGCACAATACGAATACACAGACGTCGATTTAACAGGTCCTCTTGCGATTGTTCTTGGAACCGAACAGTTAGGACTCTCCGAAAGATGGATGCAAAATGCCGACATTCAAGTCAAAATCCCCATGATGGGAATCGCCGACTCGCTGAACGTTTCTACAGCTTCCAGTGTTCTTCTTTATGAAGCCCTAAGGCAAAGGCGCCGCAAACAAAATGGTTAATGTGCTCTTTGAGGACAACCACTTGCTGGTTTTAGAGAAACCAGCGGGATTGTTAACAATCGCCGGAGGAACCGAAGAAGACAATCTGCAAGATCAGGGGCGGGAGTATCTAAAAATTTCCAAAAATAAGCCTGGAAACGTTTTCTTGGAGCCCGTACACCGTATTGACCGCCCCGTGAGCGGGATTGTGTTGTTTGCTAAAACAAGCAAAGCGTTGTCGCGGCTTATGGCAGCAATGCGAGAGGGAAAATACGAAAAAATTTATCAAGCAAAGGTGGAAGGGAAGTTCGATCAATTGGAAGGACGATTGATCCATTATCTAGTCCACGATGAATACCACGCACAAGTGGTAAATAAATCCCATCCGCAAGGGAAGGAATCTCGTTTAAGTTATCGTGTAATAGAAAATGACGATGTGTCTTTAGTCGAGATCGCTCTGGAAACGGGGAGATATCATCAAATTCGTGCTCAGATGGCAGCGGTAGGGCATCCGATTGTCGGAGACACTCGCTACGGCAGCAAAACTCCTTTAGCAAGGATTTTGTTGCACCACAGTCGATTATCCTTCATGCATCCCGTGACTCAAAACCCCGTTACAGTTGAGTCTCCAGCGGCTTGTCATATATAACTTCGTCAATCAAATAGTCATTATTGAGTCTTAAGGTGCAGTTCAAGTTTAAATAGCGACCCCCGTAAGAAATGGTTTCTAAACGATCTGTGTGATTGATGATATCGTGAGCTTGCAATTTTGGATTAAATGTTACTCGGATAGCTTGTATTTTGCGTGTTTTAGGTTCTTGTATTAATGAAACATAAATATCGAATCTAGAAAGTGTGAAAGGTTTGTATGCGACGTACTCGCCTTCATTTAAGATGGTTAATAATTGATGTGGTAAGATGTTATCAGATTGTATAGCTCTGAATAACCCACCAACATTCTTTATAAGTCCGGTAAAGCCTATACCTTCAGCGCCCTGTGTTATTAGTCTATGTCCGGATTCATAAGTACTTTGATAAAAAAAGCGAGAGTTGTCGTTGTTTACACGAGAACGGTGAAGTGGCCATGGAGAAACTGCTGCAGCGTTCAACTGATCTTTGACTTCCATTGCAAAATTGGAAGAGGCTTCTTTAAGTTGATTTAGACGAGGAATCAATGTTTGCTGCCTTCTCAATAATTGAGCGTGATCCAAAGCGAAGCCATAAGACTTTGCATTTCGTTTAAGCACAAAAGAGACGCCAATGAGATTAAAGAAAGGAATGGCGCTGCCGATCGATGTCACCATTCTTTTGACGCCTTTTAAAGCATCTTTTCCTTGATTCATTGCTTCGGATAAATTGAGGCTAGCTAAAAACCACAGTGCAGCAACAGTCCTCACAACACAACGAACGGTACCATAGGTAAAGCCAACGACACCGGAAATGGGAGACAGAAGAATTTTGGTAACTGCGTAAAAATGATCGCTAACAGAGGATTGGAGGAGAGGGGGTTTTGACATTGTGCTATTTTTAGGAGGAGTTAATTTTATCCATCCTGCAGCAATGGCAGGCTCGAGAATTAAACTATCGTGAGTGTTAATGTCTATAGATCGTAACACGCTAATTAAAGTCGACATTCTATTACCTTTTTTCAATTTAAAATAAAATTATATCACACTTTTTTCTTTATTGTCAATTTTATAATTAAAAGGGAGATAGCCGGGATGAATGCGGTATAAGTGTCAACATTCAAGGAACGATAGCAAGACAACGCGGAGACGCGGGGACGCAGGGACGCGGAGTTTTTTTTCTTTTATAAAAAAATATAATTGTGATTTTTGTCTAGATAACAGGGTCTTCTTTACCACGTTAGGAACTTCTCCGCGTCCCTGCGTCTCTGCGTCTCCGCGTGAATCTGTTCCTTTTGTTGGATGTTAATTTTCAATAAGATAAGAAATATAATGAGTTAGGTTGACGCCGATGCAGTCCCCTGAGGTTATTTGATAGGAGGGATTGTTTTTAAGATTAACTCCAACTCCTGATACTCCGCTAACACACGGTCCACCTCGTGCAGTGTCAACACGATCGTGGGGTGGTTCACACTCGGAGACTCCGTTAACGCCGTTTTCAACTGCAAAAATGGAGCCCGTATCACCTCCAAAGGGATACCCTTATCTTGACGGTAAAGCTCTTTCGAAATTGTCTCCAACGTCTTAACAACCTCCACTAATGCATCTCCAAGGTCTTTGTCATCAAGCGGAGCCTCATTAGCAGCTGTGTGGCACAATTCAATCAGCATCAAACTCGTCTTGATGGCAACGTCTTTGGCATCTCCTTTAACCGCTTTTTCCGCCAAATTCCCCGCAATAACCAGGGCTGCTCCGGCAAACTGCGGCCGAGTGCCCATAGCGTGCAAGGCCAACTTCCCTAACGTAGTATTCACCTGAACGCATAAGGAGTCGAGATGTTCCCGTAAACCGAGCTCAAAAAGACCTTTTAAGCGCTCATATAAAAAATAAATGACATAACCCACTCGCGCGGAATCCAAAGCGTCCGATGCTGACAAAAACTGCTTCCCAATCATCAACTGAGCGTCCACTCCCGCCGATGCTAACGAGACATTGGATTTTCTTACTGCTTTGGTGTTGATCTCATGAATCGCCTCTATCCAGTCGCATAGTTCCGGTTCGTTTTGTCGAAAAATGCATTTTTTAGCTTCGTTCTGATAGCCCGCCAACAGATGAAAAGGGTCCGATTCCGACCGAGAGATTCGAAACAACTCCCAAGTCGATAAAATGGCGATTACGACAGTGAAATAACTGACTGCCGGATGAAAATAAGATCCCAAAACGGTCAACAAAATCGCTGCTAACGTAAGAAATTCGAGCAGAGAGACGATCCAATTGCGACTAAAATATCCAAGCGCTTTTGTTGAAATATTTTTTTGAAGTTTCAAATTGCCGCGCCATGCGGATTGTCTTGTGATCACCAAAAGAGCAAATAGCGCGATCGCAATAAGCAGGGATATTTCCGTCATAGTGTTTCTCCGTTACGTCTCTTAAGGTCTACCATGTCAGCAAAATTTCTTCCAGAATTTTTGTGATGCAATCCAAATTTCAGTTGATTTTTAATTTTGTTTTTGATAAAATAGTTATTTTAAATCAGATAAACATTAAATAAAGAGGTTTGTTATGAGTTTTTATATACATGGATGTAACAGTGTGGATGCTGCTCCTTCAACCTTCAAATATCAGCTCTCCGCAACGTGTGCAAAAAGGCATCTTGCAGATTTTAAATCGGGATTCTTCCAAAATAGACTTTATTTTGTAATTGGAACTCTCGAATCTGCAATGCATACTGTTTCATCTGTTGTACATGTGGCGATGGCGATTTTGTTTGTGCCCGTTAAAGCTGTCATCAATACGCTCTCTCTACTTCTTCCGGAGAGAAACCCATTTATGAGAAATGCAACTCTTTGTCAGCGAATTAGTAAAATTCTAAATCCTAAAGAATGGGTTGTAACGAGAAATGTTGCTTGGGCAATAACACACCTCACGAGTACGCTTAATAGTGGGATTGGGGTGCTAGCACCTGTAATCGCTTATGGTATAGATAGAGTTGTGTTGTCTCCACTTCATCGATCGATCGGCACAAACGACGTCGGTCGCTTGTATTGTTAATCTCAATCTATTGCGAGTCCTGAACAACCGACCGAAAAGTCGGTTGTTCCATTCTTATCACATTAATCATTAGTTGCAGAGAAAGAAAAAAACGGTACAATTAACGTAAAAAACCGTGTGTTTCTTATGCTCAAAAAAAGCCTTTTATTTTCCATATCCGAATCGATTCGCGCAATGACACTCCTTTCTGAACCGTTTGCAGTTGAATTTATGGAAGATGCCGCAGAGATGATTGCGACTTGCTTTGCAGAAGGTGGAAAAATCATCATTGCAGGTAACGGAGGCAGCCTTTGCGATGCGATGCATTTTGCAGAGGAACTCACAGGGCAATTCAGAAAACCAAGACAAGCACTTCCCGCCATCGCTTTATCAGAACCCGGGCACCTTACGTGCGTGTCGAACGATTTTGGCTTTGATCACGTGTTTTCACGTGGTGTTGAAGCGTTCGGTAAAAGTGGAGACATTTTCATCGGCTTGACGACAAGCGGCAACTCAGAAAATATCGTCAAAGCCTTTGCTGCAGCAAAGGAGCGCGGCCTCAAGACAATCGCATTCCTCGGCAAAGAAGGCGGTCGTCTTCGAGGGCAAGCTGATTTGGAGCTGATCATCAATGGATTTTCCACTTCCGACCGCATTCAAGAGGCTCATATGGCCGCAATCCACATGATCATCGAACTTGTAGAGTACCACCTGTTCAAAGAAAGTGCCGTCCAGCCTGCGACGAGATAATTTCATGTTTAAACATTACTTGCAGTCCCGCACGTGGGAAACTTACTTTTTAAATGTTATCAAAGGACGAAAGTCGGGGATTATTCCTTCTCTCCTTCGTCCGATTCTTCTGCTTTTCAGCTGGGGTTATGCCGCAGGGATCTGGCTGCGCAATCGGGCGTACGATATGGGGTGGATGAGAAAGTACTCCCCTCCGGTTCCTCTTGTTATCAGCGTCGGTAACATCGTAGCGGGAGGGACAGGAAAAACTCCGGTCACACTCATGCTGGCGAAAGAGTTTTATACACAAACCCAGATTGCAATTCTATCTCGTGGATACCGCTCCGAAGCGGAAAAACTGACAAATCCAGTCTGGATCAGCAAAGGGCACGGCCCTATATTGCCCGCACACTACTGTGGCGATGAACCGTATCTACTCGCAAAAAATCTGCCCAATGCCTACGTGTTTGTCGGCTGCAATCGGCATAAAGCGTCAAATATGGCAGCAAAAGCCGGTGCGCGAGTGATTTTACTCGACGATGGAATGCAGCACCGTGCGCTTGCTCGCGACCTCGATGTTGTCGTCATCGATGCGATAGACCCTTTTGGCCTCGGTCACTACCTTCCACGTGGGTTGTTGCGAGAAAGTTTGGACTCATTGAAACGTGCAGACCTGATTGTCATCAACCACGCTGTCGATGAAGCGCGCTTCAAAACCGTAGGGGAGCTTTTAGAGCGGTATACGAAGTCTCCACGCGTGGGTGTGAAGATGGAAGTGGACCAAGTGATGGATTTCAACGATCAACCTTACGGCGATTTGAAAGGCAAAAGGGTAGGTTTGTTTTGCGGAATCGCGCATCCCGAATATTTTAGGAATACGCTTAAAAGCAGCGGAGCCATCGTTGTCGACGAAATGATCGTTCCCGATCACATGCCTTTTGATATGATGAGGTTGGAAGAGTTTGCACTGCAATGCAAAGGGAATAATGCCGAAGTCTTAGTCTGTACTGAAAAAGACCGCGTCAAGTTTTCGGGAGCTTTAGATTTAATTCTTCCCGTTGTTTGGTTAAAGATGAAACTCTCCGTAGTATATGGAGAAGAGAATTGGAAGATATTTACCTCGAAGGCGATTGAAAATTTAAAACGAAGACTGTAATATGAGCAGAATAATTAAATAGTGAAAGATGGTGTAGTGCGTGAAGCTTTGGATGAAAATTTTATTAGCATTAGTGTTTGGTGTGATTTTTGGAGGTGTGCTTAATCAAGACTTCCCTCAATTATTTCAGGCTATCGATCAAAATCTCCTCGATCCCATTGGCTCCATATTTCTGAACCTCATCAACATGATTATCGTCCCTCTGGTGCTCTCCTCGATGACAGTGGGGATTACTAGCATTCATGACCCGCAAAAGCTGGGTCGTGTCGGTATCAAAGTCATTCTGATCTACATCGTTACGACAGCAATCGCCATTGGAATCGGTTTGTCTGCGGCAAAGATTTTTCATCCCGGAGAGGGGTTGGAGCTGACCGGCGCTGCAACGGAATTAGTGATTAATGACGCTCCCACAATTAAAGAAATCATCCTTTCGATTGTTCCAAAAAATCCGATCGCTTCTCTTGTCAGTGAAAACGTTCTCCAAATCATTGTTTTCTCAATATTTTTGGGACTTTCGATTAATTTTGCCGGAGATAAAGGACGCCCCCTTCGCGAATTCTTAGAGTCGCTTGCGGAAACGATGTATAAGCTGACCGGTATCGTCATGGAGTTCTCTCCCATTGGTGTTTTCGCTATTATGGCCTCTGTGACAGGGAAGTTTGGATGGTCTGTCCTTAAACCTCTTTCCCACTTCCTTTTTGCCTACTACTTCGCTTGTGGGATCCATGTTTTGGTTGTTTTCTGCGGGCTGTTGTGGCTCTTTGCAAAACTCAATCCTTGGCACTTCTTCCGCGGAATGGGCGATGCGATTATGATGGCATTTTCGACTTGCAGCAGCTCTGCAACGTTGCCAGTCTCTATGCATTGCGTCCAACGCAATTTAGGGGTCTCGAAAAACCTCACCAGCTTTATTCTTCCGTTAGGATCGACAATCAACATGAACGGAAGCGCCATCTACCAAGGGATGGCTGCGATATTTGTCAGCCAAGTTTACGGCATCCATTTGGATTGGTCGGCATTGCTTACGATTGTCTTAACGGCAACCCTATCAGCGATAGGGGCTGCAGGGATACCGGGAACGGGATTTTTGATGCTTAGCGCGGTGTTGACTTCTGCGGGATTGCCGACGGAGGGGTTGGGGATTCTTTTGGGAATTGACCGTCTTCGTGAAATGGTTTCGACTGTATTGAATGTTTTAGGCGATGCTGTCGTTGCTATTGTAGTGGCAAAGCAAGAGGGAGAGTTAGACGAGCGGCAATACAATCATGAGAAGCTCGTCGAAATGGAAAGCTCCGAAATCTAATTTAAGCAACGATAGCAAGCCAACGCGGAGGCGCGGGGACGCAGGGAAGCAGAGAAAATTGGGGATCCCAGTGTCTAGAAAAAATCACAATTACATTCTTTTAAAAGGAAAAAAAACTCTGCGTCCCCGCGTCTCCGCGTTATCTTGTTCTTTTTCTATAAATTAGGTTGACGCTTATGCCAGGGCCTCTTGCTCTTGCCTACTGCTCTTCCTGCGATAGCGTATACCCCGGAACACCGTCGAGCTTCACCAAATGTTCGGTTTGGGTGAAGTCCACTCCTTTCTGAGCTAACTTCTCCTGCAAACCTGCCACTTGAGCATGCGTGACACTCTTGCCCTTTTCTTTTGCAAGGAAGCGGCATCTCCACGTATCCCCACAAGATGTTTCAGGCTGACCGTGCGGCCAAATTCTGACGCCTCTGTTGGCGATCATTGTCAATTCAAAATCAGACGATGCGTTTCCTACAGCTTTTTTGACATCTTCCACGTTGCCGTTTGAATACACAAACACGTCGACGCCGACAAGTTCCCGTTTTGGTTTTGCAGGCTCCGAGTGTTGGTGCTGCGATTTCACATGATTCGTCGCGTGGTAGTGAACGGGTTTTAGCTTTTGTGGTTCTTGACCTAAACGTTTGATGACAGCTTGAGCGAATTCCTTTGTTCCCACTTTCTCTTTGCTGATTCCTTCTTGGAAGATATCGTAAGTGTGGATACCGTCTTCCAAAGTCTTTAACCACGCATTGTGAATCTGTGTGGCTTCTTTCGTTAGGCCAACATGGACAAGCATCATAACTGCCGCCAAAATAATTCCTGAAGGGTTGGCGAGGTTTTGACCTGCACGTCGCGGCGCCGAACCGTGGATCGCTTCAAACATTGCCAAAGAGGGTCCGATATTAGCAGAACCTGCAAGCCCTACCGATCCGGCAATTTGTGCGGCGACGTCTGACAAGATGTCTCCATACAAATTAGGCATCACAATCACATCGAAAGCTTCGGGAGTGTCGGCGAGTTTTGCTGCTCCAATATCGACGATCCAATGCTCTTTTTCGATAAGCGGATACTCCGCTCCAATTTCATCAAAAATTTTGTGGAACATCCCATCGGACAACTTTAAAATATTGTCTTTAGTGAAACAGGTGACTTTTTTTCGATTGTGTGTCATCGCATATTCAAATGCATACCGAATGATCCTTTCGCAGCCGGGACGTGTAATAATTTTTAGAGCATGGACGGTGTCCGGAGTTTGGCGATATTCAATTCCTGTGTAGAGGTCTTCTTCATTTTCCCGGACGATGACAACGTCCATGATAGGATGTTTTGTTTCGACAAAAGGGGCATACGAAACGCAAGGACGCACGTTGGCATATAGCCCTAAAGTAGTCCGCACGGTCACATTCAAGCTTTTGAATCCTCCCCCCTGAGGTGTAGTAATAGGGGCTTTCAAAAAAGCTTTTGTACGGCGAAGCACGTCCCATGTGCTGGGTTCAATTCCGGCTTTGTTGCCTTTCAAATAAACTTTTTCCCCGATTTCCACCTTTTGGTAGTCCAATGGAGCACCGGAAGCTTTTAAAATTTCCAGCGTAGCGCCCATGATTTCCGGACCAATTCCATCTCCTTCAGCAACGGCAATAGGGATAAGTTTATCTGACATTTTCACCTCGAAATTATAAGTTTACACATAGAAAGCTTGAGACTAATTATTTTGTCATTTAAAATCTAGGTTTTCAGTTGAAAAGGATTTAAATGTTAAAAGAGCTGCTTACCCAAGAAAAAGTTTCCCTCGATTACTTTTTCGATCATATCGATCTTCAACAAGCCGAAACGCTTGTGGAAGATGTTCTCGCTTGTAAGGGCGTTGTCGTCTTTACCGGCGTTGGCAAGAGCGGCCTTGTAGCAAAAAAAATCGCTGTGACGATGGCTTCGACGGGATCTAAAGCGATTTATTTATCCCCTACTAACGCTTTGCATGGCGACATGGGGATGGTGGACTCGAAAGACATTTTTATTATCCTTAGCAAAAGTGGCGAAAGCGACGAGCTGTTAACTCTCATTCCAGCAGTCAGAAACAAAGGCTCAAAAATCGTTGCTATCGTTTCCAACAGTGAAAGTCGTTTAGCAAAAGCTTCCGATACAGTGATATTACTTCCTTTAAAAGAAGAGCTTTGCCCTTTCAATCTCGTTCCGACTACTTCTACAACAATACAGATGATTTTTGGGGATCTTCTTTCCATCGCGATCATGTCGAAAAAGAATTTTAGCCTTGACCAGTACGCTCTCAATCACCCTGCAGGACGCATTGGAAAACGGATCACTTTGCGTGTCCGCGACATCATGTTATCCGGCACACAACTTCCCATTTGCGACCCTCAAGCGACCCTCCAAGAGGTGTTGGTTGAATTGTCCAACAAGAAATGCGGCTGCATAATGGTGGCAAACGAATCGCAAAAATTACAAGGAATCTTCACCGACGGTGATTTGCGAAGGGCTTTGCAAGCTCACGGTTCAAAAGCTTTGGAAAAATCGATGGAACAGCTGATGGTGAACTCCGCGAAGTTTGTTTCTCCGGATATCTTGGCTTGGGATGCCATGCAGCTGATGGAAGAGGATCAAAAACGGCCGATCACTGTTCTTCCGGTTCTGCGAGAAGACAAAACCATCGTCGGCATCCTTAAAATGCACGATATCATCCAATCGGGCCTATAAATCGTTTCATCGTTCTATTGTTGAGATAAAATTTGAAGCAAAAAACGATATAACGATACAATGATACAACGATAAAATCGCTCCCTATCTCATACCTTCTCAGTGTACTCACTGGCTCAGTGGTGATTTATTCAACAGGGTTTATAAACGCTTTTAACTCCTCGAAAGATCGCTTCGAAAAGTAGGGACAGAAGTGTTTTTTCTCCCCTGTCATAATCAAAATGCCATAATACGTCGGATCGTCTCGATAAGAAATCGATGTGATTTCGGATGCAAAAATTTTCCAAAAAGCGCGTTGATTCTTGCCAAATGCTAAAATTTGTAGTTCGTGTGAATCCAAAGTCCATAATTCAAATGGAAAATCTTCGATACGCATCAACTGACGATAAGGCAAAAGCCCCCAAACGATAAATAATAAACCCCAAAGGTAGAAAGCCCATCCCCATTTCTGCAGGGTAGCTTCGGAAATGTAAAAATAAGCGAATCCTAATGTCAGCAATCCGATAACAGCGATAGCAGTGCCTCTAAAAAGCGTTTTTCGCTTGATTTCTGGGGTGATAGTGCTTCTTAACTTTAATTGCATGGAACTCCTCGCTGCTCTCGTCCTTTCTTTTTGGATCATAAGGATTTACTGAATTTATTGTTATTTTTTTGAGAACGTGCCACCATGACGACTTATTAATCAATGGATATAGGTTGAGAATGGACCCCTTAGATACTTTTTCCCACTTGATGATTGCTGTTTTTGCCATCGGATACATCTTCATTACCATTGAAGAGTGGACAAAAATCAACAAAGCAACCGTTGCACTCATGATGGCGGTGTTGTGCTGGACGATTCAATTCATGGATCCCTACTGGCCGTTGCATCATAAAACGGGAATCTTGGGGGAACACCTCAACAACATCAGCCAAGTCATTTTTTTTCTTTTAGGAGCGTTGACGGTCGTGGAGATCATCAACGTCCACAAAGGTTTCGATGTGCTGTCGGATGCGATGCAGATCAAATCAAAAAGGCAAATGCTTTGGACAGTCTCTCTGATCACATTCTTTCTTTCAGCAATTTTAGATAACCTCACAACAACAATCGTCATGATCACACTTTTGCAGAAATTAGTGGAGAAAGGGGAAGATCGACTATTGATGGGAGGTGCCGTAGTCATTGCAGCAAACGCGGGAGGTGCATGGACACCTATTGGAGACGTCACGACAACGATGTTGTGGATTGGTGACCGCTTGACAACGATGAATATCATCCAATCACTATTCATCCCCAGTATCGTTTGTGCTGTTGCCGCTGCGATCATTTTAAGCAGATCACTCAAAGGAAATTTTTCTTCCGAAAATATGATTTTAGGAGACAAGAAAGCAGAACCGCTTGGACGTCAAATCTTCTGGCTTGGAATTGTTTTGTTGATGTTAGTGCCGGTTTTTAAAATCGTTACAGGATTGCCGCCATTCATGGGGATGTTGTTTGCTTTGAGTCTCATGTGGATCATTACCGATATTCTTCATCACAAGTACGAAGATAGAAATCATCTAAGAGTTCCCTCCGTTCTCACAAAAATTGACCTCAGCGGCACCCTATTCTTTCTTGGGATTTTGCTGAGCATTGACGCGTTGGATTCAGCGGGCATTTTAGAAGCCCTTGCACAATGGCTCGATAAAAACATCGGCAACGTCGAAGTGATTGGAGTTGCCATCGGTATCGCTTCCGCAGTAGTCGATAACGTGCCTCTTGTCGCCGCTGCGATGGGAATGTACGATCTCGAACAATTCCCGCGCGATAGCGCATTTTGGGAACTGATCGCTTTCTGCGCCGGAACAGGGGGAAGCATGTTGATCATCGGGTCTGCTGCTGGAGTGGTATATATGGGGCTGGAAAAGGTCAGCTTCATTTGGTACGTCAAGCGGATCACTCTTCCAGCGACAGTAGGGTATTTTGCCGGGATCGCAGCTTATCTACTATTTAGATAGACCTTGCTGCGTAAAAAAAACCACTGAGCCAATGAGAACACTGAGAAATATGAGAATAGTCATATCGTTCTACTGCCTTGTTGCATAATTAACCACTGAGCCAGTGAGATCACAGAGGGTTTCTGAAGG
>CAMFKA010000002.1 GCA_945957185.1 uncultured Chlamydiaceae bacterium
GGGTTGTGGGGGTTCACTCTTCGAACTCATCGGGGTCTGGTTCAAAGTCTTCGAGGGTCTTGGAGTTGCGTCCCGAGATGACTCTGACAATCGATAAAATCCACGAAACAATCAGATACAGCCACGAGAAAATAAAAAAGACCAACGGGAAGAAATTCAGAACTCCATACAAGAAGAAAACAGCTCCAAGGACAGTGATAAAAACAACTTGGAATGAGGATACCCTAACGTGCAATTTCTTTAGGCTTGGGAATTTCCATCTGCTCACCATAAAATACCCCAACACCACAAAGATGGACCCCAACGTCCACGCGCGGGTATACTCTGAAATGGGGATCCACTCCATGAAGTGATCGCTAAAAAATAGCACTACAGCAGAAACTGCCGCAGCAGCTGCTGCGGGAATGGGGAGGCCGGTAAAGTTTTTATAGTTCAGTTCCTTTTGTCCCGGATCATCTTTAGCAATAGAAGTTTGCACACCGAATCTGACTAGGCGCAACACTCCACAAACAGAATAGATCATCGCTGCTGCCGTTGTCATGAACCACAGTTCTGCCCCTTGAACTATCGAAAGGCTTTTGAGAAAAATAACTGAAGGGGCAACGCCAAAAGTGATAGCATCGGCGAGGGAATCAAACAATCCGCCAAACTCGCTTTCCGCTTTCATCGCTCTTGCGACTGCGCCATCGAGCAGGTCCGCCAGCGCCGCCAGCAGCATAATGCCGGCGATAACAATAAGTGTCTGCTCTGTGGCTCCCCCAAGAGGAAGGAGGGTCATGCGGAAAATCACAAACAATCCGCACGAGAGACCGAAGGCAGTGATGACATTTGGTAAAAGGTGTATTTTTTTCATAGCTTCCGTTATAGTGGATTATGTCTTCAATCTGCACATTTTTTTGTAATTTGACCAGGGTAAAACATGCATCTTCAAGAATTAAAATTACACAAAGTAGGACAGCGGCACAACGATTTTGAACTGACCAAGGCGATTGAAATCCCTGAATTGCAGTGTACACTAAGGGAATTTATTCATCTACCCTCAGGCGCCGAAGTGATCCATATCGGTAATGACGACTCTGAAAACGTTTTTACTTTATCGTTTCGTACGCTTCCCGACACTTCGAACGGAGTCGCTCACATCTTGGAACATACCGTCCTTTGCGGGTCGGAAAAATACCCCATCAAAGACCCTTTCTTTTCCATGACGCGTCGCAGTTTGAATACATTCATGAATGCGTTGACAGGCCCGGACTTCACCTGCTATCCCGCTGCATCACAGGTTCCGAAAGACTTCTATAACATCCTAGAAGTTTACCTCGATGCCGTCTTCCACCCCAAATTAGAATATCTCAGTTTTCTGCAAGAGGGGCATCGGCTTGAATTTTCCATTCCTAACGACTCCACGACGCCTTTAGAGAACAAAGGAATCGTTTACAACGAGATGTTGGGAGCATTAGCGACCGGAAGGGCGCGTCTGCATGAGGCGTTAATGGAAGCCCTTTTCCCTAACGTCAGCTATGGAATCAATTCCGGAGGAGACCCTAAAGAGATTGCCGGATTGACTTATGAGCAATTGCTAGATTTTCACAAAAAGTACTACCACCCCAGCCGTTGTCTCTTCTACTTTTACGGAAATATTCCTGTAGAAGACCATTTTGATTTTCTAGAGAAACACGCCTTTACCGGCGTTGAAAAAGCGCTGCCACTTCCTCCCATCCCCTCGCAGCCACGTTTTGCTTGTGCCAAAAAAGTGGTAAAATCGTATCCAATAGGTCATGATGAAGACCCAAAAAATAAAACATTGATCGGTTTTGGTTGGCTGACTGCACACATCCTTGAGCAGGAAAAACTACTCGCTTTAGCAATTTTAGAGATCATTCTTCTCGATACGGACGCCTCCGTACTCAAAAAGGCGCTGCTACAATCGGGAAAATGTAAGCAAGTCTCCGCATACTATGACACTGAAATCCAAGAAGCTCCCCTACAGATCACTTTAGGAGGGTGCGAAGCTGACAACGCCGATGAATTGGAACAGCTATTGTTTACCACGTTACGACAAGTGGCAAAAGAGGGAATCCCCTCAGAAAAAATTGAAGATGCGATCCATCAGCTTGAGTTCCACTACAGCGAAATCACGGGGGAGCATGAGCCTTTCGGGCTGTCGTTATTTATGCGTGCAGGGCTGTTAAAACATCATGGCGCTGAGCCTGAAAATGGATTAAGCCTTCACTATCTGTTCAACAAGATACGTCAACGCAACTTGCAAGATCCGAACTACTTTATCAACCTGCTCGAAACTTACATCATTAACAATCCTCATTTTGTGCGAATTGTAATGGTTCCCGACGCGCAATTAGCAGCTACGGAAATACTAGCAGAAAAAGCTGAACTGCAAGAAGTTAGAGAAAAATTAACCACAGATCAAGAGAACCAGCTGCTAAAACAAGCAGCAGAATTGGCGGAGGCTCAAAACGCTCAGCAAAATGCGGATATTAGCGTGCTCCCCAAATTTGAAATTTCCGACGTCCCCAAAGAAGTCCGCGTCTTTGAGTTGAAGCAGGAGAAAGTGGGTCCATTAGAAGTGTTTTCCCACGAAACCTTCACCAACGATATTGTCTACATGAACCTCATCTATGACCTTGCGCAAGTCCCTCACGAAGACCTCCCCTATGTGCGCCTTATGACGATGTTGGCAACGCAAGTGGGATGTGGCGAGCGCTCCTACGTGGAAAATTTGGACTTTATCCAAGCGAATACCGGCGGTATCCAGATGGCTCTTAATTTCAATATTCAAGCCGATGATTGCTCCGCATTCTCCCCTACTCTCACCATCAGAGGGAAAGCGCTTCACCGTAAATCGGAACAGTTGTGTCAATTGATCCACGACCTTGCGACATCTATCGATTTCAGTAACGTTTCTCGTCTGCGTGAATTGATTCATAAACACTACAATTCTCTGCAGGAAGGGCTCACCTCCAACGCCATTAGGTACGCCATCAACCTCAGTGCTAGCGGTTTAGACCCATCTTCTTACATCGCAAACAAGTGGCATGGACTCGAATATTTCGTGACCATTCGCAATTTATCAATCCATTTTGATGACGAAGTGGAACGATTGATTGCCAAACTCAACGAACTGAAAGGGAAATTGCTTGGATTAGCGAACCCCCATTTAGTCATCACTTGCGATCCGGAAACGTACGATGAATTAAAACAGAAATCGTTTTATAGCCTGAACCAGCTTCCACGGAAACCGTACACGCCCTACAAACCCGACTTCACTACAGAACCGGTTTCGAGTCAGGCAAGACTTATTGCCTCCCCCGTCGCTTTCATTGGGAAAGTTCTCAAAACAATCCCTTACGAACACCCCGACTCCCCTGCGTTGAGTTTAGCTGCTTACATCTGTGACAATGTGATTTTGCACCAAAAAGTACGGGAGCAAGGGGGAGCTTACGGCGGCGGTGCAACAAGCAATACTCTGACAGGGAATTTTTATTTCTACTCTTATCGTGACCCCAATATCATGAGCACATTAGAAGCATTTCATGAAGCGATTGACATGCTCATCAACGGGGATTTTGACGAAGAAGATCTCGAAGAAGCGAAATTGGAAATGATTCAAAAATCGGACTCTCCTGTAGCGCCGGGATCTAGAGGAATCGAAGCGTATAGCTTGATGAGAGAAAAGAAAACAACCGCGCTAAGACAACTGCAAAGAACTGCGATGTTAAATACTACAAAGCAGCAAGTCATCGACGCGGCAAAGCTCCACCTTGCGACGATGATGCGTCACGCCGCAACAGTAGTCTTTGCTTCGAAGCATCTCGTTGATAAAGAAAATGGTTTGATGATACAAAAAGGACTATCGCCGCTTCCTTCGTACAACCCTTAATTGCAGAGGAATAAATCGATGCCTTCGCTTATTTACACGACGCAGGAGCTTCCTAAGTCGTGTGCCATCACCATCGAAACAGGACTGTTGAGTGACGGTGCATGGATTTCTGCAATCGCGCCGCTTGCGCATCGAGCTGTCATCATCGCCACTGAAAGCGTAGCGACTTCCTGGGGAGAGATCGTACGCAACCAATTAGAAAATAAAAAAATACAAGCATCCCTCTTCACAATTCCTCCGGGAGAGAAACACAAATCTCGTAAAACCAAGGAACAAATCGAAAATCAGATGTTTGACAGCAAGTGCGGCAGGGACACTTTGTTGATAGCTCTTGGTGGAGGCGTTACTACCGATCTCGGCGGATACATCGCTGCCACCTACAGCCGGGGAATCCCACTAGTACTCATTCCTACATCGCTTCTCGCCATGGTGGACGCCAGCATTGGTGGGAAAAATGGCATCGATGTGCCGCAAGGGAAAAATCTGCTCGGTACCTTTTATCAACCAAAAGCCATCTATATCGATCCTGACGTCCTTAAAACCCTACCCGACAGAGAGCTCCGCAACGGATTAGTAGAAATGATAAAGCATGGACTCATCGCCGACGCTTCTTACTTTGAGTATCTTCGCTCGCATGCAAAGCAGATATTAGCACGCGACAGCACGACATTGGAAGCAGCCATCCATGGAAGTTGTGTTATCAAAAAAACGATAGTGGAAGAAGACCCTCAAGAGCGCGGCAAAAGAAGATTATTGAATTGCGGCCATACCATTGCTCACGCTTTGGAACATTTGCTTAAATATCAGATCCCACACGGAGAAGCTGTCGCTATCGGCATTATTATAGAAGGGTATCTCTCGCATTTGATGGGACACCTCTCTAAAGCCGATTTAAGTGCCATTTTTGACATTTTCAACGTCTACGGCATTCCATTGCATAAGTTGCGTAACATCAATCACCTATCACTTGTCGAAGCGATGCTATTAGATAAAAAGAGCTCTCGAGGGATCCCCAGATACGTGTTATTAGAAGGGATAGGGAAGCCGTTATCTTTCGACGGGCACTACTGTACACCCGTGGACCAGTCTCATCTATTAGAAGCAATTACATGGTATGCCGATGTTGTGCGTCACAATTAAAGGACCCACTTTTGATGAAGCTGCTCAGCAAATTCTATCCGTTCCGCTCGCTGTCAATCTTTTGGAATTCCGCTTAGATTGTTTTGAAGGCATTACACCGGCATTGCTGCAAAATTTAAGGGAAATAAGAGCTCTCCCCGTCATTTTTACGTTACGGGACCCTCGGCAAGGCTCTACTTACTCTAAAACTGAAGAGACTCGCTTAAAAGCTATTGAAGAGTATGCGAAATTAAATCCTGAATATTTCGATTTAGAGTATACCTGCCCACAAGAGTTCGTCGTCAATTTTATCACTCAACATCCCCACATCAAAATCATCTATTCGTATCACAATTTTGAAGAAACTCCCCGCGATTTAGAATCCATTTACGATCGCCTTAAAACCACACCGGCACATATCTATAAAATTGCTGCTTACTGTCACAATTCCATTGATGCATTACGACTGATGTTATTTTGCAAAAATAAAGCGGGAGCAGTTTGTGCGACAGGAATGGGAGAGGCCGGTGAGCTAACAAGAATATTAGGGGCTGTTTATCACTCCCCGATCACCTACTCGAGTGTGAGCGACGCCCTCAAAGCCGTCCATGGGCAGCTTTCGGCATCAACACTCCTAAACACTTATCAATTTTCCACTCTGAATCCAACGACATCAGTGTATGGATTGTTTGGAGACCCCGTCACAAAAAGCATCGGAAATATCACTCACAACGCCTATTTTAGAAAAATGGAGATCCCCGCCGTCTACGTCAAAATAAAGGTCTCTCCTAAGGAACTGCAGGAAACTCTGCAGCTGACAAAAGAACTCGGGTTCAAAGGGTTGAGCGTTACAATGCCTTTGAAAGAGGATTTACTTCCTTTAGTTGACGTTGTAGATCCTTACGCCGCTACGATAGGTGCAGCCAATACGCTCGTGTTTGAGAGTGATGGAATCCACGCTTACAACACCGACGGAGTCGGGGCTTTGAATGCAATCGAGAAAACAGGGTCCGTCAAAGGAAAGCGAATTGTCATTTTGGGTGCCGGAGGTGCTGCAAAAGCGATCATTGTCGAAGCGTTGAACCGTGGAGCAAATGTTATAGTTTTAAACAGGACTTTAAAGCGTGCCGTCGAATTAGAGGAAAAGTATGAAGTGGCTGCTCATGCACTCACAGATGTTCCAAAGGTAATGAAAAATGGTTACGACATTTTGATCAACTGCACCCCTGACGAACTTCCTGTTTCGGGAGATCTGCTGCAACCGGGGACAATTGTCATGGACATCAAAACGCGCCCCCCTGTGACAAAGCTATTGGAAGAGGCGTTACGCAAAGGTTGCACGATTGTTTACGGCTATCAGATGTACATCGAGCAGGCTTTAGAGCAGTATGCTTTATGGTTTCCCGACACCTTTAATAGAATACACGCTAAAGAGCTACTGGAGCATGAGACAAAACTCATTTTAGAAAAAGAAGATAGGCAGTAAAAGCATGTTTCAAGTCGAATCATATACAATCATCGCCGAATGGTTTCCAAGACTGCTGGGGTTGATCTATTTGTTCGCTTTCGGAGCACTCGCTTTACAAATTGAAGGATTGATTGGCGAAAGAGGCATCCTCCCTTTGGGAGCCTTCCTTAACCATCTGAAAAGTCACTACAACAGTAAAGCGTATTGGCTTGCCCCTATGGTATTTTGGTGGAACTCTAGCAATTTAGCTCTTCGGGCCGTTACTATGTTGGGAGTAGCATGCTCGCTATTGCTGCTGTTGGGGATCATTCCCCCTTTGATGCTGCTAATTCTATACATTCTTTACTTGTCGATTACATCAGCAGGACAAGAGTTCCTTAGGTTTGGCTGGGAAGGGTTTCTTTTAGAAATCACCGTTAACGCTTTTCTCTTAAGTTTAACAGTAGTTCCTAATGTCATGGTGTGGGTAAGCATCAACTTCCTGCTATTTCGCTTTCACATCCAAGCCGGCGCTGTAAAGCTACAAAGCCGAGACAAAACTTGGAGAGACAACTCCGCCATCTGGTACCACTACCTGACACAACCCCTTCCTAACGCTACAGCTTGGTACATGCAGAAGCTTCCGCAATGGTTTCACAAAGCTTCTTGTATCATCATGTTTGTTTGTGAATTAGGAATCCCGTTTGGAATCTTCTTTGGCGAGACCGTTCGTTTATTCACTTTTGTAGGGTTAATCGGACTGCAATTCTTCATTTGGGCGACGGGGAATCTGTCCTTTTTAAATCACCTTACCGCCATTTTCTGCACTCTACTACTTAACAACTCCGTATTAGAAGCTATTGGGCTGACCCCTCCGATCTACTCGGCGACACCATTCTGGCTCGACACCACACTGACAATTGCCGCATCGCTGTTGTTGGCACTACAAATCGTTCGGTTCTACCACCACTTCTTTCCGAACACACTCTTTGCAAAAATCTTAAGTCCTTTCGATCCTTTTCATATAGTCAATCGTTACGGATTGTTTGCGGTCATGACGACAAAGCGATTTGAAATCGTTATCGAAGGGAGCGATGACGGCAAGGAGTGGAAAGAGTATCTATTTTATTACAAGCCTTCGGAACTCGATCGAAGACCTCGACGCGTCTCTCCCTACCAACCACGACTCGATTGGCAAGCGTGGTTTTTGCCGTTCTCGAAATTCGGAGCAGAGAGATGGTTTCCCAGCTTTTTGGGGCATCTTTTGCAAGGCACTCCCGATGTTGTTCAATTGTTGCGAGTGAACCCTTTTCCCGATAAACCACCTAAATTTGTCCGTGCACAAGCTTACGACTATGTCTTCACAACTTACGAAGAGAAAGCGCAGACGGGTTGTTGGTGGAAAAGAACTTTTGCAGGGAGCTACAGCCCACCCATCTCTCTCAAACCTTAAGGCTATTTAGAAGCCAAAGAGCCCCTTCCATAAAGATGTGAGGAGGAGTGCCGTGCCCTTTGTGGCCAATGGAAGGGTACATCGAAAATTCCACTTGAGGGGAGCGCTCCCCTTTGGAAAATTTCTCTTTTGCCAACGCTTCGCAGAATTCGAAAGCGCCGGCGGTCCCCACTCGTATATCGTGATTGCCGATAAAGAATTTTAGTTTAATTTTGCTGAGGGCAGGAACTAGGCGAATAAGGTCATAGCGAGAAGCATCGGAAGGAAAACCACCCAATTCCGTTAATTTTGTAGCAGGGGCAAACCCTAATACAGCATTAATTTGTGGAAACCGCGCTGCTAAATGCGCAGAAATATAGCCTCCTCTCGACAATCCCGCAACAGCTAGAGCTCCGGGAACGATATGTTTTTCTAAAGAATCGAGCGCTTGAGCGAATCGAGAGAAGAACGGTTCAAAAAAATTCTCCGGTTGCTGCTGCAACCCTGCAGCCCACGCTTCCATCGCCACCAATTTATCCTCTCCCGGACCGTGAGAAGGGAGATCTAATGAAAACACTCTGACACGCGCGTCTTTCCACACATTGACAGGTTGATTGAAAGGATCTAGGTGGAGCGAATCGTGAGCAGAAAGAGCGAAGTAAAAAATTGCAGGTAGCGGTCCCTCCTCTAAGCGAGGCCCCAAATATTTTAAATCGGGGGGAAAGGGATCACTCATGCGCCTCCGCATGTTGGCGGGTTCTAATCGGTATAGGCGGCCTACGCTCCATTTGGCGATAGAGATTTTTCCAGTAGACGTAGTCGTCGATATATTTTTCGTCGACATCGGCACGGATTTTTAGCAGTTGCAAAGCCAGCCCAAACTCTTTATTGCGCATTAGTTTGGGTTTTGGGTGCCGTTTTCCGTTTGAGGGAGTGAGGCGGTATTGAGTTGTCAGTACAAAGACAGCGACAGCGGTAATTTTTTTAGGGAAATGAGTGAACGATGTCGAAAGCACTGCGTGGATAATTTCCGACGATAAAATCATCACATCGCCGATATTAGGATGATCTCCCTTACTCAGGTACTGCCGATCCATCTCTTGTTCCAAAATCGGATAGACCATTGCAGCTACCAACACGCCACGATCGAACGTTCTTTTGTGCGCAGCGTGCAGTTTATCGATGGAAGAAAAAATCTTGTAAGTGTCGATTCCATGCGGTCCTTGCAAAAAGTTCGCCAGATTGGGCAGAAGCAAACTTAAAAGTCCCGATTCGGAAAGCAGATGAAAAAATGGCGCTGCCGCTGCCGATTCCATCATTTTAAGAAGCTCTTCTAAAACTCTTGCAGGGGAGCTTTTATGGATTTCATCTTTGCAATTGATGAGGGCATCGCGAGTGCTCGGTTCGATATTAAAAGCGAAGCGCGCGCGGAATTTCAACAAGCGCAGCATCCTTACCGGATCTTGTTTAAAGCGGGCGTGAGGCTCCCCAATCGTGCGCAACATCGATTTTTTGATGTCCGCCCAACCATTGACATAATCGATGACAGTATGGTTGGAAGGATCGTAAAAGAGACCGTTGATAGTGAAATCGCGTCGCAAGACATCTTCATCCGGAGTTCCCCATTGGTTGTCTTGCGTGATAAGATCTTCTTCCTGATTATCGCCTGTACGGAAAGTGGAAACTTCTAAAATGTGATTGCCGAAGCGGATATGTGCTAACCTAAAGCGACGACCAATAATCAGACATTGACGCTGGAAGATCTGTTTGATTTGTTCCGGGCGAGCAGAAGTAGAGATATCAAAATCTTTAGGTGCTCTGCCCAGTAAAAGGTCACGGACTCCCCCTCCGACTAGGTAAGCGGTAAAGCCGGCTTGATGCAACCGTTCGATCACTTTAATAGCATCGGAGTTGATCATATTGGGATCGATGTGATGCTCTTCCGGACCGTAGATGGAAGGTGTCAATTTATTTCTTGAATTCACGATTTTCTTTAAACCTAATAAACCTCAATTCTACCCTCTTTTTTTGTTACCGTCAACTGACCGATAAAAATGAAAAAAAAATTTGACATACAGCCGGTTTCCCACTATCAATGATTTTTATTTAAAGGGAGAGACATCTTGTCCGAATACGTTCCGGTTTACATCTATTTCGTTCTGGTATTCGTTGTCACTCTATCCATTTTGGGAGTTTCTGCTCTCAGTCTTCCGGGGTTGTTTTCCAAGAAGCGGAACGACGCGGACGAAAAAATTAAACACATGCCTTACGAATCGGGAATTCAAACTTCTACTAACCTCCTTCAAGAACGATTCCCTCTCCGTCACTATTTGGTCGCATTGATTTTTCTTGTGTTCGATGTCGAAGTGATCTTCCTTTACCCTTGGGCAGTGATCGCAAAAAAGATCGGACCATTTGCATTTTTTGAAATGGCATTTTTCCTTGCTGCTCTACTCGTAGGCTTTGCTTATGTGTGGCGAAAAGGGGGATTGGAATGGGAATAACATAGGAACATAGTATGGGACAAACACCTCAAGAGCGCACTCCATTTCTCGTGGCACCACTAGAAGCCCTTATTAACTGGTCCAGAGCCAACTCCCTTTGGCCGGCACAATTCGGGCTCGCTTGCTGCGCTATCGAAATGATGTCTACAGCAGCCAGTCGATACGATATCGCCCGATTTGGAATGGAGGTTTTTCGCGCTTCGCCACGTCAAAGCGATGTCATGATTGTCGCCGGACGTGTGAGCCAAAAAATGGCTCCCGTTTTGAGAACAATTTACGACCAAATGCTGGAACCGAAGTGGGTGATTGCGATGGGAGACTGCTCATCGACCGGGGGCGTTTACAACAACTACGCCATCGTCCCCGGCGTCGATCAAATCGTCCCCAAGGTTGATGTGTATATCGCCGGATGCCCTCCGCGCCCGGAAGCTCTTTTAGACGGACTGTTAATGCTGCAAAAGAAAATCATGACCGAGCACCCCTTGTCGAATAAAGGAACA
This sequence comes from uncultured Chlamydiaceae bacterium, assembly GCA_945957185.1. Lineage (GTDB taxonomy): Bacteria > Chlamydiota > Chlamydiia > Chlamydiales > Parachlamydiaceae > CAMFKA01. Next base: position 10,898 of record CAMFKA010000002.1, read on the forward strand.
GCGTCATGAGTTTACAAGACATCATTTCCAAATTTCGCAACACCAACCCTACCTGTCGTTTTGATGAAAGTGTTGACCACGGACAAACTTCGGCAATTGTGAATGGTGATGCGCTTTTAAAGACCTTATCATTTTTCAAGCAAGAGGGCTTTGAAGTGTTGATGGACCTCACAGGCATCGATTACCTAACACCCACAGAGCGTACAAAAGTGATCTATTGGCTTCATCATCCCATCAATTTTGATAGAATTCGCATTTGCGTCTTTGTAGGAAGAAATGAGTCGATCCCTTCTGTGGTTTCCCTCTGGGAAGGCGCAGACTGGTATGAACGAGAATTGTTCGATCTTTTTGGAATTTGTTTCAGCGGAAGAACCGAAACCACTCGCATCCTTATGCCTGACAACTGGACGGGGCACCCTCTCCGCAAAAGCTACCCTCTGACAGAGGTTCCTGTCGAATTCAAGCATGGAGTCATGCCTAAGGTTCCTTCTCAAATTATTCCTTCCGGAAGGTTTTCAACATGCCAAGAATAATTGAAACAGAAGCGGAAAAGCAGGAAGAGATCGGCGGTATCATGGACCTAAATTTAGGTCCACAGCACCCCTCCACTCATGGCGTCTTACGGCTAAAACTACGACTTGATGGGGAAATTGTCATTTCGGCGGACCCTGTCATCGGATACTTACACACCGGCGTTGAGAAAGAGTGTGAAACGCGCACCTATCTTCAAGTATTCACTCTGATCGATCGTTTAGATTACCTATCCGGGCCCGCAGAAGAGCAGGCTTATGCCGGTGCAGTGGAACATATGATGGGCATCGAAATTCCCGAGCGGGCAAAAACCATCCGTTTGATACTGCTAGAACTGGCGCGTATCGGCAGCCACTTGTTATGGCTGGGAACAAGCGCTTTGGAATTGAACATGTCCTCTGTATACATGTACTGCTTTGCTGAAAGAGAAAAGATTCTCGATATTTTTGAGGAGTATTCAGGAGCGCGCATGTTCCCCTCCTGTTGGCGTATCGGGGGCCTGAATAGGGACCTAAACGAAGGTTTTGAAGAGCAGGTGCGCAAATTTTTAAAAGAGTTTCCCAACACATGGAAAGATCTTGATGCTCTACTAACTCAAAACTACGTTTGGTGCACGAGATTGCAAGGCGTTGGCATTATCGACGCAGAGACTTGCAAGCAATACATGTGCACAGGCCCTGTAATCCGTGCAACAGGAAACCCATACGACATCCGAAAAGTCTACCCCTATCTAGATTACGAAACATACGATTTTGACGTTCCCACCCGCAAAGACGGGGATGCGTATGCGAGGTACCTGATACGAATGGAGGAGATGCTACAAAGCATTTCATTGACGGAGCAGGCGCTTAAACGACTGAAGCCTGGACCTATCATTGTAGCCGATCGCAAAGTTGCATTGCCTCCCCGAGCAGACCTTGCAAGGAGCATGGAAGCTGTCATTCATCAATTTAAATTAGTCAGCGAAGGATTTACAGTTCCTCCCGGTGAATTCTATAATGCTGTGGAGTCTGCGAGGGGTGAATTAGGTCACTATGTAGTCAGCGACGGGGGAAATCGTCCTTATAGATTGCGCGTGAGGTCTCCTTCATTCCCTCACGTGGAAGTATTAAAAAAGGTTTTACCCGGCCACATTATTTCCGATGTCGTTGTTGCGATTGCTAGCGTCGATCCTATTTTAGGAGATGTAGACAGATGAAGTTAAGTGAAAAAACAATTCGCAATATCAAACAATTTCAGAACAAATATCCTGAAAAAAGATCTGCACTGATTCCCGCACTGCATTTGGCGCAAGCAGAGATAGGTTACCTTCCCCATGAAATTCAAGAAGAAGTTGCAACCCTTTTTAACCTAGATGTCAACGATGTAAATAGCGTTGTGACATTCTATGATATGTTTTATGAAAAACCTGTAGGAAATCACATCATCCACGTCTGTAAAAACGTTTCTTGCATGCTTCGCGGATGTGATGAATTGATGATTCAGACGTGCGAACGACTAGGTGTACAACCGGGAGAAACCACCAAAGACAAAGAGTTCACGGTTATCGGTTCCGAGTGCCTAGGAGCGTGTGACAGAGCGCCCATGATGCTGGTCGATAAAGTCGTCTTTGGCCCTGTCAACGAAAATGATTTGGATAAAATTCTAGAGGAGGCCAAAAATTGGCCTAAACACCCCTCTCCAACCGATGCATTGGAGGACAAAAATGGATGAAATGAAGGTGCTCCTCAAATATATCCATGTGCCGCAACAATGCAGCATCGATGTTTATGAATCTAATGGCGGTTATCAGGCGATCCGTAAGGCATTAAAAGAGTTACAACCCGGTCAATTGATCGATTTAGTCAAATCATCAGGCCTCCGAGGTCGTGGCGGTGCCGGTTTCGTAACGGGGTTAAAATGGAGCTTTGTCCCTAAAGACAGTAAAGAACCTAAATATGTCGTTTGCAACTGCGATGAAAGCGAACCCGGGACATTTAAAGATCGTCTGCTCATTGAAAAAGATCCTCATCAACTGATCGAAGGATTGATGTTGGCGAGTTATGCGATTGGAGCCAACATATCATTTATCTATTGCCGCGGAGAGTACTATGAAGGCCTAGAAAAGCTTCAAAACGCGGTTAATGAAGCGGTCAAAAAAGGGTATTTAGGAAAAAATATTTTTGGATCTCAATACTCACTCGAAATTATCGTCCATCCGGGAGCCGGCGCTTACATTGCGGGAGAAGAGACCGCCCAACTTAACTCGTTAGAAGGATACCGTGCGACACCTAGACTAAAACCCCCATTCCCTGCTGTTGCGGGTTTATACGGCAAGCCAACGGTCATCAACAACGTCGAAACACTCTGCAACGTCGTCCACATCATGAACAAGGGTGTCGATTGGTTTCAATCGATTGGTACCCCAAAAAGCACTGGAACGAAAATTTTCCAGATCAGCGGACATGTCCAAAAGCCGGGATGTTATGAATTTCCCATCGGAGTGACCCTCAAAACCGTCATTGAAAAAGCCGGAGGGATGCTACCCGGAAGATCGTTCAAAGCATGCTATCCCGGCGGATCCTCTTGCGCGCTAATCACAGCGAAATATATCGACAGCGCTATGGACTTCGAAACGTTAGCAGGGTTGAAATCCTCATTTGGCACAGCTTCCATTATTGTGATGGATGACACGACAGACATGGTCAAAGTCGCTCATAGGCTGATGGAGTTTTATCAAAATGAATCGTGCGGCAAATGCACACCATGCCGTGAAGGGACAAGATGGGTAGTACAGATTTTGGAGCGCATCTTAAAAGGTAAAGGCGTCTACAAAGACTTACATACCATTAAGCAAGTTTCAAATTTTATGGCTCTCAATTCTTTTTGCCCTCTGGCAACAGGGGCTGCTCCTCCTATCGTCAGCGCTATCCAAGAATTTGAAGAGGAATTTTTAACCTACATCCGTAAAAATCCCGATGCAGAAAAAACCCCAAAACAACTAGTGGTTTACCCTTATGTCTGACTCCACACAAATGATTACATTAACGATCGATGGTCAATCTGTCACCGTTCCTAAAGGAACAACTGTTTATACCGCTGCGCAACAATTAAAAGTCGATATTCCAGTATTTTGTTATTTGGATCGCATGCCTCCCTTTGGAGCTTGCAGAATGTGTTTAGTCGAAGTGGAAAAATCACCCAAATTGTTAACCTCCTGCACTCTTGAAGCTACCGAAGGGATGAATGTACGCACTCAGAGCGATCCGGCGCTGCAAGGAAGAAAAGAAGTTCTAGAATTGCTGCTGATCAATCACCCTCTCGATTGCCCCATCTGCGACAAAGGGGGAGAATGCCCTTTGCAAGACCACACCATGGAGTATGGCCCCGGTGAAAGCGCCTTCTACGAAGAAAAACGTCGTTTCGATAAACACCTCCCTCTAAGCCCCGTTTTGATGCTTGATCGAGAGCGCTGCATCGTCTGCGCACGGTGCACCCGTTTTGGAGAAATCGTCGCAGGCGATCACGCACTACAATTCATTGATCGAGGCTACAAAACCGAAGTGGGAACTGCCGACGGCAAGCCTGCTCGCTCCAAATTTATTGGAAACACAATTAAAATATGCCCTGTCGGAGCTTTAACAAGCCGCGTGTATCGCTTTAAAGCGCGCCCATGGGACAACAAAACCACTGAAAGCACATGCACCCTTTGCCCTGTTGGCTGCAGCATGGCGTTTGATCAGCGCGATGGCAATATCGACCGCACGCGATCTGTGGAGAATCTCGCTGTCAACGACATTTGGTTATGCGACAAAGGTTGGTTCGGTTATCAATTTGTGCAATCAGAGCAACGGCTCCAATACCCACTCATTAGAAAGAACGGAACTCTTGTTGAAGCGACATGGGATGAAGCAATTTCACTTATTGCGACGAAGATCACAAGCGTCAAAGCTCAGGGGAAGCTAGGGGGATTAGGGGGCACTCCGCTTACTACGGAAGAGCTCTATCTTTTTCAAAAGCTCTTTCGCGATGTTTTAGGAGTCAACCATATCGACTACCGCGCAGGATCGCCACTTCTAGGTGAATGTGGAGGTATGGAAACCCTCATAAGCGATTGTGAAAACCTCGATTTTGCCATTTTATTTGGCGTTGACATCACAGAAGAGTTTCCAGTCCTTTGGTTAAGGCTTAAACAAGCTATGAATAAAGGAGCAAAAATTCTGTATTTCGGCAACTTTGCTCCTGAAGTGGCGCATCAGCTTACAGACGTCATCTTGCACGCCCCCGGAGATGAATTAGAAATATTAGCGCAACATCTCCCTAAAATTGCAGAAATGAAAGGCAACGGCGCCCTTTTTGTTGGGCAACAATATCTTATCAACGACTTAGGGGCTTCGCTATTGCAAAAGTTTATCGAATTTCGCACGGCTCACCCTTCAATCCCGCTAAACATGTTAATCGGTCATGGGAACTTCATAGGAGCACGTATGGCAGGGATGCTGCCGGATAGCGGACCTTTAAATTCTTCGGCACCTTCCGGAGGGCTCAATTGGGTCGAAATCTTGGAAACTACTGTAAAAGAGGGTTGGGATTTTCTTTACATTGTCGGTGCCAATTTAGCAGAAAAAGTTCCTCGCGCTTTCTGGAACGATGTTCGAAAAAAATTAGGATTCCTTGTCGTTCAAGACCTTTTCCTCACAGAAACCGCACAGTGTGCCGATGTAGTGCTCCCAACACTTTGCTACGCAGAAAAGTCGGGAACTTTCCACAATATCGAAGGGCGTGCCGAAAAGCTAAACCCCGGACGCCCCGTCCATGATGACATTTTTAGCGACGGAGAAATCTTCATTTGGCTGGCAAGACTCCTTAAAACTAATTTAGGAATCGATCACTCTTTTGCTCAATTTTTAGACCGCAAGAAAGTCACTCCACAGCTTCAGCCGGAATCTCTTCCTAGACGTTCTCCTTCAAAACCTATTGCAGATGGACTAAAAGTCAGTTTTTCTCCAAAGCTATTTGATAACGGTGTTCGCATGCAACACAACCCTCAACTTTCTGAAATGTGTGACGATGCATGTGTTCTGATCAACTCCACAGAAGCAACAAAACGAAACCTCCATTGCGGTGATACGGTTTCACTAGAACATGGAAATGGCACCATCACAGCAAAATTGAAAGTCTCTCCCAAAGTTGCTAACGGCACACTCGTAGTGCCATTAGGCTTTAAAGCGATCCCTACACAGGAATGGGGAATTAACATATTGAATGGCGCAGAAATCACTATTTTGAAAGGGCAATCGTGATCGATTTAATTGTTCCTACATTAGTCAAAGGCATTGTCGTTATCTTAATCCTCATGGGTGCGGCAGCGTATATGACCTTTCTCGAAAGAGTCCTTATGGCGCGGATGCAAATCCGTTACGGACCTAATCGCGTGGGGCCGTTAGGTCTGCTACAACCCATTGCAGACGGATTAAAGCTCCTCACCAAAGAACGGTTTCAACCAACAAACATCGAAACTTTCACGTATTGGCTATCTCCGGGGATCTCTCTATTTACTGCACTATTTGCTTTTGTGTTGATCCCCATTGGAGGGACGGTCACATTATGGGGTCATGAAGTCACACTTCAAATCGCTGACGTCAACGCCGGCATCCTTTTTCTTTTAGCTTTCTCCTCTTTGGCAGTTTACGGAATTGTATTAGCGGGATGGTCGTCAAATAACCGTTATTCGCTGCTAGGGGGATTGCGTGGTACTGCTCAGATGATCAGCTACGAGGTCCCGATGGGGATGTCATTGCTAACGATCGCTCTTTCCGCCGGAACATTAAGTCTTTCCGAAATTGTTGCAGCGCAAGAGACTCACTGGTTTTTCTGGACAAATCCGATCAGTTTTTTGATTTACCTCGTCACAGCCTTTGCCGAGACAAACCGATCCCCTTTCGACCTTCCCGAATCGGAACATGAACTCACCGGCGGTTATCATACTGAATATGGAGGGATGAAATTTGCCGTCTTCTTCATGGCGGAATACATCAACATCCTTGCTGTCAGTGCAATTGCGATCACATTATTCTTTGGAGGGTGGCACGGCCCTTGGGATATCCCCGTCGTCTGGTTTGTGGTTAAACTCGCTATTTTCGTCTTTTTCTTTATCTGGGTGCGAGCGACGATGGCGCGACTTCGTTACGACCAACTCATGAGCCTTGGTTGGAAGGTGCTTCTACCCATTGCTACAGTAAATTTATTAGTGACGGCTTATTTAATATTGGTGTGAGATGAAAGAGACTTTTAAAAAGATTTTAAACGTGTTTGCAGGACTTTTCATTGTCCTCAAATACTTCTTCAAACGCCCGATTACTGTGCAATATCCGGAAGAAAAACGAAAGCTGCCACTACGCTCACGAGGACGCCACCATCTCACCAAATGGGAGGATGGAAAGGAGCGGTGCGTGGGATGCGAATTGTGCGCTATCGTCTGTCCTGCGCAGGCAATCTATGTGAAACCTGCTGCAAACGACCCTAAAGACCCCAATTCCCATGGAGAAAGATACGCCTCCGACTTTCAAATCAATATGCTCCGATGCATCTTTTGCGGTCTCTGCGAGGAGGCTTGCCCGACAGGTGCTATCGTTTTAGGAGATCAATACGAACTTTCAGGTTACTCTAGAGAATCTCTTATCTACACAAAAGACATGCTCACAGAAGTCAAACCCGGAGATTCCGGTCGCGATCCGAAAAGGGAGATCTAACATGCCTATTCATTTCACCGAACTATCTCAATGGATTTTTGGTATTATTTTAGTGTTGTCTTCTCTGGGAATCATCCTGACAAAAAAACCGGTCCACGCATGTTTAAGTTTCCTTCTGACTCTTTTAACGCTCGCAGTGTTCTACTTCGAACTTTCGGCTCCATTTATTGCTGTGATGCAGATTTTGATCTATGCCGGAGCTATTTTAGTCATCTTCATGTTCGTCATTGTCCTCTTTCAAGACTCCTATCTGCAAATTCATAAACATCTGCCGCAAAGCTCTCCTCCTCTACTCGTTGTTGCATCTTCAGCACTACTCATCTCTTTCTTTGTTTTGGGAGGGGAACTATTGAGCTTCAAACCGAAAAATCCTAAACTCCCTGCCGATTTTGGATCTGTGGAACATCTGGGACACGCCTTATATGTCGACTTCTTTTTTCCTTTTGAAGGGGTCATCTTACTTTTTTTAATTGCAGTTGTCGGCGCGTTGTATATCGCGAAGAAGGTGAAATAAATGGAAAGTTCTGTCTACCTCTATATCAGCATGGCGATGTTTGTCATTGGTGCACTAGGAGTGATTTTAAAGCGCAATACATTAATTCTATTTCTGTCGATAGAACTGATGCTTAATGCTGCAAATCTCCTTTTTGTCGGGTTTTCCGACCATTGGGGTAACTTGACCGGGCAAGTTTGGGTGTTTTTCGTACTTTTAGTGGCAGCTGCTGAGGCTGCTGTCGGAGTCGCCATTGCCATCAATTTATTTCGTTCGAAGCAAATTGTAGATGTCGATCAATATAACGATTTGAGAGGATAAAATGCTCTATACACTCTGTTTTGGACTGTTCATTCCCTTAGTCGGATTCCTTATTCTAATGGGAACATCGTCATTCATCAGTCGCCGTTGTGCCGGTTTGGTAGCGTGTGGAGCTCTTCTTTTGTCATTCCTCTCATTTCTATCGATTCTTTACGCATTTATATTCCAAGGGTTCTCTCCTCAGCATTACACCCTTTTCGATTGGATTTCGATAGAAGAGATCAAAGCAAACTTTAAGTTAAGCATAGATCAACTCTCTCTCCTTATGACCTTGATTATCACCGGAATCGGATTCCTTATTCACGTCTACTCCTGTGGCTATATGGATCATGAAAATGACTACGCCAGATTTTTTGCCTGCATGAACTTCTTTGTTTTTGCTATGCTTCTGCTAGTACTAGCGGGCGATCTCCTACTCGTATTTGTGGGTTGGGAAGGGGTTGGTTTAGCTTCCTACCTTCTCATCGGTTTCTACTATAAACGCCCCTCTGCGGCGACTGCAGCCACCAAAGCTTTCGTTGTCAACCGCATTGGCGATGCAGGTTTTTTGGTGGGACTGCTGTTCATTTTTCTCATATTCGGCACTTCCGATATCTCCACAATCAACATGAACGGCGCAAGTGAGTTGACTATTAATTCTCCTATCATCATTGCCATCACGCTACTTCTATTTATTGGAGCTACCGGAAAATCTGCACAAATCCCCTTACACACATGGCTGGCCGATGCTATGGAAGGCCCCACTCCAGTGTCTGCCCTCATCCACGCGGCGACAATGGTCACGGCAGGGGTTTATCTCATTGTCAGAATGCACCCTATTTTCTTATTGGCACCGTTTACACTACAAATCATCGGCATTGTAGGCGCGATAACGTCCCTTTTTGCTGCATTGTGTGCACTTGGACAAACCGATTTAAAACGTGTTCTAGCTTATTCAACCATGAGCCAACTAGGCCTCATGTTTCTTGCCTGTGGCGCCGGAGCCTTCTATGCTGCTATGTTCCACCTGACTACCCACGCATTCATGAAATCGCTGCTCTTTCTTTCAGCAGGAAACGTCGTCCACATGACAGGCGGTGAAACTAATATGCTCAAGCTTGGAGGGCTTTCCCAAAAATTTACAACGACGCATTGGCTATTTTTAATCGGCGTGTTGGCAATGGCAGGGATCCCCCCCTTTGCAGCGTTTTTCAGCAAAGACTTGATTTTAGAACAAGAGTACTTGGCAGGATTCCCGTTTCTCTTTTACATCGGACTAGCAGCGTCCATTTTAACCGGCGTCTACCTCATCCGCGCTTACATTTTAACATTTTGGGGTTCCTCTCATACACAACCGGCCCTCTATCATCAAATTACAGAAGCTCCCCGCATCATGCTGCTGCCGCTGTTCGTACTCGCTTTTCTTTGTATTTTTGGAGGCTTTATCGGAGCCGACATCGAAGGGCAGCCCATTCTGCAACACTTCCTCGTGAATATTGGGCTCTCGCCATCAGAAATCGAACTCAGCCACGGCTTTGACTCCTCCCTTGAAACATGGTTAGCAATATTGGGAGCCTTTGCAGGGGTACTTGCAACAGCTTACGCTTACTACAAATACCCCAAAAGTTTGGGTGAATCTCTACCTGTATTAAATAAAGGTTTTTATGTTGATGCCATCTACAATTGGGTCTTTGTCAATCCTTTAAAGTCTACTGCCGAGACGATCGATGTCACGATAGAACCAAAAGTCATCGAACACCCCATTAATTTTTTTGGCCGCTGGACAATGAACATCGCAGCCTGGTTGCAGGGATTTCAGAGCGGACAAATTCGTTCCTATATCGCTTGGATGATTATAGGACTCTTTTTACTAATTTCATCCATCGCCTTTTGAGGAGTCGCAATGCCTATTCTTTTGTTTCTATTCTTCATCCCCCTCGCTTCGATTTTACTGATCCTGCTTATCCCTAACACTCTGACACGAGTATTAAAATGGGTGACCGTAGCCCTCAGCTTAATTCCGCTTGTTACCATGCTCTCTCAACACGCTCAACTGACTCACGCCCACTTTGACTTCCCCTGGCTCCCTCAACTTCATATCCACTTCTCCCTTAGCGCAGACCCGATCAGCATTGTTTTCCTCTACTTAACAGCCATTTTGCTGCCGATCATCCTCATTGTGACATGCCCCGACAAACTCACCCACCACAAATTGTTTTATTCGCTAATGCTGCTGTTAGAGTCCCTTCTCATCGGATTTTTCACTTCACGCGACCTTGTCTTCTTCACTCTATTTTACGAAGCGATGCTCATCCCCGTTTACATCATTATCGTCCAGTGGGGTAGCGAGCGTCGACAAATCGCCGGACTCAAATTCCTCACCTACATGATCGCCGGGTCAGCATTGCTGGTTGCAGCGGTTTTAGGATTATACTTTCAGGCGCTCCCTTCCACAGGAGGATCGTTCGATCTCACTACTCTCTCGAAATATTCCGAATACTCTCCACATGCCGCATGGTTATGTGGGATTTTCTTTTTAGCCTTTGCAGTGAAAACGCCGCTATTCCCCTTTCACGCTTGGTTGCCCGATGCGTATAGTGAAGCATCCACAGCCGGCTCGATGCTGCTGGCTGGCTTACTATCGAAAGCAGGGATTTATGGATTCATACGGATAGGCATCGAATTATTTCCCCACACGATGCACCAGTGGTCGCCCTATCTGCTGATTTTAGCAATTGTAGGAGTCTTTTATGGAGCCTTTGCTGCGTGGCAACAAACCGACTACAAACGTTTAATTGCATTCTCAAGCTTCTCTCATGTGAATTTTATTTTGGCAGGAATTTTTGCATGGAGTGCTACAGCCGAAAGCGGAGCTGTTTTACAAGCGTTCAACCATGGCGTGACCATTGTCGCACTGTTTTTAGTTGCCGGTTGGTTAGAAGAGAGAGCTCCTAAACACCCTCACCGTTCCCTACAGCTTGGTGGATTAGCTCAATTCCTTCCCAAGCTATGCTGGTTAACACTATTTTTTGTGCTCGCTTCCGTTGCACTTCCGGGGCTCAACAACTTTGTCGGTGAAATCATGATCCTGTTTGGACTCTTCCAAGTGCACCCTTGGGTTGCGCCTATCCTTGCATTAAGCGTTATCTTTTCTGTGGTGTACATGCTTAGATGGATGCAAAGCGTCTATTTCGGAACTCCTACCATCACAACGACTGGCTTGCAAGATATTTCGTGGAGACAAATTCTTGTCAGCACGCCACTCATTTTTCTAATTCTTACTTTAGGAATTTACCCAAAACCCCTTTTGGAAGTGATCCAACCCGGAGTTGCCAAAATTTTTACATCTGAAAAACGGGAGCTGAACAAATGAACCCTTCTCTTCACCTTATCGACTTTGCTGCATTAAGTCCCCTGCTGATATTGCTTGTAGGAGCTTTATGTATTTTATTGGCTGAAGCATTTTTGGGAAGCAAACGAGAAAACAACGCACAAAACATCTTTTTACAAGTCCTCATGTACCTGACGTTAGCGTCAGCATTAGTCGCTAATCATCTAGCACCTACAAGTGATAATTCTCTTCTGACCCCGTGGATCAGCTTTACAGCTGTATCCAACAAATTTTCTCAAGTGTTCTTATGGATAGGTTTGGCAACAACACTGTTGATTGACGCTTTTTTAAGACGGTTCGAAGCCACTCGTGGGGAGTTTTACTTTCTACTTCTCGCTTCTATCTTCGGTTTGTTGCTTATTGCATTGTCCAACGATTTTCTTACTCTCTTTCTTGGACTCGAGACTTTGTCCATCTCCCTCTACATCCTTTGTAACTACATGAAACAATGGAAAATCTCTCAAGAGTCCGCAATCAAATTTTTCCTTACCGGTTCAATCGCTGCTGCAATACTACTCTATGGAATTGCTTTGATCTACGGAGCATTAGGGACAACACGATTCGACATTCTACTTGCAAAATTTCAAAAACTGCCGTCTGGTTCGGAGAAATTGCTGTTTCAATCCGGAATTGCTCTTGTCACATTAGGGTTGTGCTTTAAAGCTGCAATAGTTCCGTTTCATCAATGGGCTCCGGATGTCTACGCAGGAGCAACCAACCCCGTCACCGCTTTCCTAGCAGTCGGTTCTAAAGCCGGAGCTTTTGCCGCTTTCATTCAAGTGTTTTTGATTGCACTGCCCGGATACGACACGACATGGAACATCACCATGGCATTTTTTATAGCGCTCACTCTTCTATATGCCAATTATGTCGCCCTGAAACAAACGGAACTGCGACGATTTATTGCCTACTCGGGGATCTCTCACGCAGGCTTTCTGCTCATTCCTTTCGTTGCGGGAACTCCCGAAGCAATTCCTTCCGTGATATTCTATCTGATTGTTTATGCGATTGCGACTTTCGGAGTTTTTGCTGTGATGAGTTATCTAGATACGCAAAGCGTCGGCCCTCGATTCGACGATTTACGAGGTCTTTTTGCAAGGTCGCCTCTTTCTGCAGCAGTATTAACACTTTGCTTGTTGACATTGGGAGGAATCCCTCCTACAGCAGGATTTATAGCTAAATTTTTAATTTTCAAAATCGCCTTTGAGGCAGGATACATTCCTTTAGTGATTGTCGCTTTGTTAACGACGATCTTATCGGCCTACTACTATTTACGAGTCGTAGCCCTTTTGTTTGCAAGCGGCCAGGTCGAAGAGAAACAGCCATCGAAATTGTACTCGGCTGTAATCGTTGGCGCCGTTGCGTGTGCGGGGATTATCTTGTTGTCTCTTTACCCCCGACTCCCTTGATTCAAGGAACAATAGCAAGGTAACGCGGAGACGCGGGGACGCAGGGACGCGGAGATGAATTCTATAAAATATAGTAAACAAAAAAAATGAAAAAGCGACTCTGCTTTATTTTCGGAGCGCGTTAACGCGACTAATTTTATAGCCCACTGCGACGACCGTTGTACAAAGCTGTGGGGAAGTCTAAACTATAACCAAAGAGCTCTTTGGAGCAACTGAATAATCATCAATTAAGTAAAAGAGATTCGTGGATATAACCTAAACTACTCACACAATGAATTCTGTAAATTTCTAAATCGTTTTTTAGCAAACAGAGACATCGATTGCTAAATTTTCATTGAACATTAATAAACATTATTTTATAGTCACAAGCACCAAAAAGGAGTGCAATGTATCAACCCCCTAACCATAACCAAAAGGGAAAAATGACATTATTAGAAATATTAATTAAAGAAAGAAACTTTAATTGGCCTAAACGTGTAGCTGAAACTGCACAAAAACTCACTGGAATGGGAGCTCTTTATAGCAGTGGCTTTCGATTAGCACTCAGTGAACTTATCGATAATGAACTCGAAGAACGATGTTTACTTTACGTGAATCATCACACAGAAGGTTCACCACTGCTTCACGATTTTTTTGCATCCGAAGCAGATCGTTTAACATGTGCAGTGAACAACCGATTCGGAATCAAAATTCCAATAACAGAAAGACGAAAAATTATTCTTGAAAAATACGAAGAAATATTTTTTTCGATACAACAAAATAACAAACCGAAAGAACCTATTGGATTTCGACCATAAAACCCTGACATTAACAAAAGAGCTTTTAGATCAAATGACAAGCCAATTTAAAGCCCTCAGTCGCTCTGAAGAGCTCTTTTGTTATGATTTAGACAACCCTTAGCTCCACAATAAATGGAACGTGTTGTCACTCTATTATTTATCAAATTTTATAAAGAAATTTTCTCCGCGTCCCTGCGTCCCCGCGTCTCCGCGTTGCCTTGCTATCGTTCCTTGAAGATTGATTTTTAATAATTTAAACAAGGATATGAATTAGGTTGATGCGTTCATCGTCCCCGGTCTATCGTGCATACCCCTATTGAATTTAAATTTAATATCGATTACAATGATCCGGTATATAACAAAAATTGTGGATCATCCATGCCTATCTTCAAACTCGCTTTGACTTACTTCCTGATCACTAATCCGATCGGAAATGCTCCTGCTATCCTCTCGTTAGTCAAAGACTTCGATTTTGCTAAACAAAAAAAAATCATCATGCGCGAAGGGGTCATCGCTCTCTTCCTAGCGCTGTTTTTTCAGTTTTTTGGTGACTTATTCCTCGGTTCTTTGCAGATCCAAGACTACGCTTTAACTCTCTCCGGGGGAATCATCCTTCTCATCACCTCCCTAAACATGATTTTCACCAGCGGCCCTTCCGATGAACCGGGTCAAGAGAAGCAAGAACCTTTTATCGTCCCCATCGCTACTCCTCTCCTCTCCGGTTCCGGTCTCTTCTCCTATATTATGGTCACTTCCAGACTCGAAGAGAATAATTTGGTGATCTCCGGAGCGATCTTACTCGCTTGGGTGGGAGTCCTCGCTGTCCTCTACATCTGCCCTTACCTCATGCGTCGCTTAGGAAAATATGGCCTCACAGCATTAGAACAAATTATGGGGCTGCTTATCGCTCTGATGGCTACAGAATTGATCCTCAAGGGAGGAGCCAAATTCATTAAAACACTTAACCTCCTGGGATAATATGGACTTTCTAAGTATCACGATTTTGCTTTACCTCATCATGGATCCCATCGGAAATATCAGCTCTTTTCTGAAGCTCATTGGTCAAGTGCCTCCCGAGAGACAACGTTGGGTCACCATCCGGGAAATGCTTATCGCCTTGCTGGCGATGTTACTATTTTTTGTTTTCGGCGAATTCTTGATGTACATCTTAGAAATCAGCCAACCCACTTTAAGAGTGGGCTCCGGCGTTATCTTATTTCTGATCGCCATCAAAATCTTGTTTACAAGCAAAACGAGTTTGCGCGCTAACCTCCCCAACGAAGAACCCTTCATCGTTCCTTTAGCTATCCCTCTAATCGCCGGTCCCGCAATTTTGGCAAGTATCATGCTATTTGCTAACATGAACACCAACCACTACGAAATGACCGCAGCGATCGTGACAGCCTGGGCAGCAGCTGTAGCGACACTCTTTATGTCGAAACCCTTGCTTAAAGCTTTTGGAAGAAACGGCCTTCTAGCTTGCGAGAGACTCATGGGTATGATTCTTGTCATGCTTTCTGTCCAACGGCTATTAGAAGGAATTAAGCAATTTATCGCTGTCTATTGCTGTGCATAACTATAAGTTAATCGTTTCTTATGACGGAAAAGAGTTCTCGGGCTGGCAGCACAGTCCGGGATTTCGCACCGTCGAAGAAGTTCTCCAAACAACTCTCGAGAAAAAACTGCAACATCGCGTGACTCTGCAAGCTGCAAGTCGTACCGATGCGGGAGTCCATGCTGCAGGGCAAGTAGTGAACTTTCTTTCCCCTCTAAAGCTCGAGGGAACATCTTTCTGCTTAAGCCTAAACAAACTTCTTCCTGATGACATACGTTTATGGGGAATGGAAGAAGCCTCTTTAACATTCCACCCCACTTTAGATAACAAAGGGAAGGAATATCGCTACAAAATTCAATTAGGAATTTTTCAAAACCCTCTTCTGCGCCACCGCGCTTGGCATGTGTATTATCCTGTCGATCTTTCTGTTTTAAAAGAAGCTGCTCGAATGCTTGTTGGCACGCACGATTTCGAAGGTCTTTGCAATCAACACGAAGCGTCGGCAAATCGAGACGTCTGCACCATCCGCACCGTGCGCTCCATCGAAATTGTTGAGATGGAAGACCACATCGAACTGAGAATTGTTGGTGACAATTTTTTATATAAAATGGTTCGTAATATTGTGGGTACTCTCATAGATATTGGAAGGGGGAAGCTGTCTATTGATGATATCCCCAAGATCTTGACTGAAAAAAATAGAATTTATGCGGGGATAACCGCTCCTGCTCATGGGTTAACTTTGCACCACCTAAAGTTCTCACCAGATGCAGGGCAGTAACTTCCCCCCTGCCCTTGCCCTTGCCCCTGCCCTTGCCCAAATTTT
>CAMFKA010000003.1 GCA_945957185.1 uncultured Chlamydiaceae bacterium
TCTGTGGGATCGTACACGGTAGTGTGAGCATCCAAACTCGAACTAAGAGACTTCAATATGTGCAAAGTCAGTAGATTTTCTGTTTGCTGAGCTGTTAACGACTTCCCGGCTGCATCTTGAAACAGATATTGATTTTCGTGACTCATCAGACTCTTATTCAACACACCCAAGGTTGCTTTGGGATTGCGATTGACCTCTTGATTACCGTAGTGGGCTCGCTCCGCTGCCAAAAACTGTAATATCTGATTGCGCTGCCTCTTAAGTAGTTCCTCGTTGCTTTTTGCAAAACCTTTGTTTAAATCGGGATCCGTCATCTCTTCATTTGGGTCAGCTTTGACATTCAAGCTTTCTTGAAACAGTTTATCACGGTCATCAAACAGCACAATACGATTGACCCGCGCGCGGCTAATTGCCGTTTGGATCACTTTATTGAGCTTTTCATAAATCTCAAAATTGTTTTTTTCGTACTCTTCTAGATAAGTATCGAGCCCGGAAACAGAAGGATTTAAAAATGGCTGCACTTCAACATCAAGGAGATAGGTGCGATCGGGATCGAATTGATCGATGTACACCTTGAGAGATTTACGGATAATTTTAGAAGTGATTTTCTTCTGCTCGACATGCTGACTAAAAATTTGCGTCATAATCTTTTTGACGTCATCTTTTTTGAGAGGGGCAACAGCGTCGCCGGCAACAATCGGTGCACTTAGCAATAGACACGCCAAAATTGAACTTTTAAACCGAAACGCCATAAAACCTCACTCTATTGTAAAGAACCTTACCATCCCATCTTTGAAAAAAAAATCCAATATATTTCAGAATTTTGTATACTCCTGCTTGTATGAAAGCTTCAGACTCACTCACTTACTCTTTAGACCAGTTTCAAGGTTCGCTCGACCTTCTTTGGCAGTTGATCCAAGAGGGGGAATTGAACATTTTAGATGTGCATATCCAGCAACTTGTCACTCAATTCCTCTCGGGAGAACGCTCCGAAGAGCCTCTCGATGACGGCAGCGAATTCATCCATTGGGGTGCGCACCTTCTCTACCAAAAAAGCAAAGCTCTTCTACCCGCTTATGAAGATGCTAAAGCGGAAGAGGAGATCGAAGATCCTTCGTTTGATGTGATCCACAAACTAGTCGAATACTGCCGCTTTAAACAAGCTGCCAGAGGCCTTGTCGAGCTCGAAAGCCACCAACCGGGCTTTTTCTTTCGCGGCAATGTCGAAGGAGATACTCCAAGGCCGAAACCGTTAGGTGTGGAGCATTTGAGCTTATCCGATTTGGCAGCTCTGTTCCAACAGATCACAGCTAAGGCGTCATCGGCTCCAAAGATCATCCAGGAAGAGCCTTGGAAAGTTAGCGATAAGATTACCCTTATTCTAAAACAGCTCAAAAATGAGCAACAGATCGCCTTTTTCGACCTTTTTGCTGTACGCCTTTGCAAAGAGGAGTTGATTGTCATTTTTCTCGCTGTTTTGGAGCTGATGAAGAGCGGAAAAATTGTCGTGGTAAAGTTAATAGAAGATGAACAAATTGTGATAAGAGAGAAACATGACTAAAAAAGATTTAAACCTTTTTGATCTAGAATTTACCTCCCCCCCACCAAAAGAGCAGTATGTTCAATCCACTATTCCGGGAGTGATCGAACGCGCGCAGATGTCTCATGCCTTACGGCAAAAAACACAAGAATCCCGCGCCCAGGTAAAGCGGATTATTGAAGCACTCTTATTTTCTTCTCCCGATCCTCTGAGCTTTACGAAGCTGCGGGAAATTTTAGAGTCGGCGCATCCTCTTAAGCCTAGACAACTTAGAGACATTGTTTTGGAGCTGCAATTCGATTATTTGTCCCAAAAACGCGCCTATCGATTAGAAGAAATTCCCGAAGGGTTCATGCTACGCACATGCGAAGAGTTTTGCCCATATTTAGATCAACTGTTCCGCAACAAGCGAAGCGAGAGGCTCTCTCAAGCTGCCGCAGAAGTTTTAGCCATTATTGCCTATAAACAACCCATCACCCGCCCCCAAATCGAAGCCATCCGCGGCGTTGACAGCTCGGGGACAGTGCAAAACTTACTCGATCGTGAACTCATCGAGATCACCGGAAGATTAGAAGCTCCTGGTCGCCCCTCATTACTAGGTGTCACTCAAAAGTTTTTAGCTCATTTTGGGTTAAAAGAGCGTAGTGAACTCCCTCCCATAGAAGAACTAATGCTCGCAAAATTATAATTTCTTTACCTCCCTCTTGATAATTAATTAACAATTAAATTAAAATATTATTAGGTAGTGATTTAATATAATTAACGAGGTTCTTTATGAGCAGAACTGATTTTAACTTAAATCGTGATCTCACAAGACTGAAAGCTCTTTCTGAGGGTCTAGAGAAACTTGCAGAAATTCCCAGAGCTCCCGCCGCGAATCACCTCCACCTTTTCAAGCAAAAAACAACACCCGGCGGCACGCAAGAATTTAAAGTTCGCGAATATAAAACGAGGCTTTCAAAACACTGGGCAATTTTTAAGAGTATATTTAATCCAAAGAAGAAATTTTATACAGTTACTGCAGCGAAACAACAGCTGAGTAGATTGGTGCAAACTGAAGTAACGAACCTTGCAAAGACATTAAAAGCCGCGAAAGATACTCATGGGTCGTTATCACTAGATGGCGTTGCGAGTGTTCTTATCGACGTTAAGCTCAAAAACCAAAATTCAACATTGGTAAATAAAATCGATGTAGTCAAAAACGAAACGGAAGGATACCTCTTCAACATTGGATCAAAACTCCGTGCTTTAGGGCTTAACCGTAAAGAATTTAACGTTAAAAATGTAGAAATTTGCGATTTATTGAGCCAATACGAAAGAATCGCCACCGTTACCGAACAGTTAACTAACGAATTTGAACAAATATCTGAAAATGCGAAATCGATCTCAACTGAAGAAAACATCAACGCTCTCGAAACACGATACTCTTTATCTCGAAAAGAATTAAGGGAATTAAATAAAAAGAGATTACAATCTGGGCGTGCAATCTCTCTACAAGACTGCAACCAACTGCATACTAGTATTCTTAATCTCAAAGATAAAATGAAATCTGATTACGAGACCAGAAAAGCTGTTTTAAAAGCTAAGCTTATAGACGGCTTAAACAAAATCGTCCCTATCAACGATGAGTTGAAACCTACACCAACAATGTTTATCAGATTACGAAGAAAATATGACAAAATGTCCTCTGATGAAAAAACACTCGTAAGAGAAGAGATCAAGGAAAAATTAATCGCCATCAGAACACAGCTAAACACCAAAATTAAAAAAGCTACCAACGTAAGGGAGATCATACGACTCATTCGTCTTGTAAACAAACTTAAAGAGTATTCAGAGATATCAACGGTTCATACGATTTCACTCGTAGAAAATCGTCTGGAGGCATTTAAGAAACCTTTTGACGATGAATTAGAAATGTGCAAACAAAGCGTAGAGAACGCAAATTACCTTCATAACACAGTACCAACAAAACTTTTAGATATGATCGATAAAAAACAAGCGGATGAGAAATATTTGAAAAAAGCGTTGGACGGCATGACGGAAATGCAAAAAACCGCTAGCGACGAGAGGAAAACCAAAATCGATGCTGGAGTAACATTAATAGCCCAAATTCAAACAGCAATCAACAATTACAATGAAACAGTTCCTGGGATTGAGGCTGCTCTAAAGGCTCTGCATTCTGTTTTGTCAGGTGTCAGCAGGGCTGCCACATCCCAAGAGGGATAGCTACATTTTGTAGAGAACGAGAATGACAGTGTTTCTAAATACACCCGTGGGGACTAATCCTATTTCACCATGGAATTCGCAGTCGGCTCCATTTTTCCCTTTCAGTCTTAACTCAAGAGGGAAATGATTTTTAAAGCTCGTCTGTTGCAGCATCTGCTCCCACTCCAACAGCGAGGGAGAGATAATTTCATTGAAATTCATCAAAAATTTGTCTGCAGTCCACCCTGTAAACTCTTTGACGAAATCGTTAACAAAAAGTGGCCTGTGTTCCTTTTGAGAGTAGATCAAAATCATGCCGCCTGTTTCGCTGCTCAAGCTTTCACACAGGCGACGCAAGTCGAAGGCAAAATGATCGGAAGGAAGATCTCTAAGCCTTGTTCCTGAAGATGTGTTGTAGTAGCTAGCTCCGGTGATTTTCTGAGCAATATCGATGCATCTTTGGAGGAGCTTGTGAGCGTCTGTTCCATCGGCAACTTTCTTGGTTAAGACAACCTCTTCAAGCTGCGAAACGTGAGGCAACGTGTTGTAAACCCCTTCGGAATGACTCATGCTGGGGTGTTGAATCACCTTTGAAGAGCCCCCCCCTCCGGCGCTGACGAGCATCCCTTCGTAAGATTCCACTTGGACAAGAGCTTTGATTTCGTAACTGAGGTCATGAACTTTGGAGTCAAGCTGCAAGATGTGCTGCTGCTTTTTATCGAGCATTTCGCGCTGCTCTTGAATGGTAATTTGATATTCATTCAGGAGAACACGATTTTGCTCCATTAAAAGCGTTGTATCGTGCTTGTAAATAGCATGCTCTTTTTGGGTGGCTTCTAAGCCGGAACGAAGCACTTCACGATCTGCTTCAAAAAAGTCAAGCCGCTCCTGAAGGTCTTCGATTGCGGACTCTAATTGAGAAGTCAGCAATTCCGCTTCGGCCGCTTTTTTCTCCGCAATCTCAATCTGTTGATTGTCAACAGGTTGCACAACATTTTCTACCACTTCGACCGTCACATGACGATGACGCAAAAATTGAAGGTAGACAACGCAGGTTCCTGCAGCAGAAATAATTAAACCTAAAGGGAAAATGCTCCAAGGAGAGTGCCATTCGATGGCCCAAACAGCAAAAAACGAGAGAAAAATAAGGGGAATCACATACCCTGCAAAAACAATCGAAATCAATCTGTGGTTATGTTTAAGAGGGTTTTGTTGCATCCCGACTCCTCCTCAATCGGTATTAAAAACATCACTATACATAATTCAGATTTAATTATACAGAGCGAATAGCGTTGTTGCATAAATCACCACTGAGCCAGTGAGATCACAGAGAGGGTATGAGATAGGGAGAGTTAAATATTCGACACACAAATGAGCATTTAATTTTAATAAATAAAAAATCTCAAAGCCTGAATGCGGATAGAGCGATTTTTATAGGATGACTCTCATATTCCACATAAATCCTCAGTGATCTCACCGGCTCAGTGGTGATTTACGCAACATGTCTTATACTTAACTTAACGAGAAGAGCGATAGGTGCGTCGATAAAACTCGGTCATTTGTTTTAGGATGGACTCAGACTTCACAAAGGCCTCTTGACAGGGAGGAAGACTTTTTAGAAACAATTTTCCATAGTTTTTATTAATTAATCGTCCATCTAAACAGATGACACATCCTCTGTCGCTTTTGTTTCTTATCAAGCGTCCAAACCCCTGACGAAATTTGACGATGGCATTGGGGAGGGCGTACTCGCGGAATGGATCTCCGCCTCGAGATTGGATTGCCTCTGTTCGCGCTTGTATGATCGGTTCGGAAGGGACTTTGAAAGGGAGTTTCACAATGATAACGCAGCGAAGAGCGTCTCCTGCGATG
The DNA here is from genome assembly GCA_945957185.1 of uncultured Chlamydiaceae bacterium. Taxonomy (GTDB): domain Bacteria; phylum Chlamydiota; class Chlamydiia; order Chlamydiales; family Parachlamydiaceae; genus CAMFKA01. Next base: position 5,618 of record CAMFKA010000003.1, read on the forward strand.
TCAACGCCTTCCCAAAAGGTGTCCGTTCCAAAAAGAACCGAGCGGTCTGTGTTTTTAAATTTCTCCAACAGCACTTGACGGCTTTCTTGTCCATGTTTTAAGACGGTAAAACGCTGCTCCTGCAGTTTGGATTCCAACTGTTGATGACACTCCTGCAGGGCCTGAAAAGAGGTAAAAAGCACAAAAGCATTTCCCCTACATGTCTGAATGAGTTCCAAAATTTTATCCGCAGCGACAGCGGAAAAATCGGCGTCCTGAGGAGATGGAAGATCGGTCGGGACTGCAAAGAGAACTTGCTTAGAGTAATCAAAGGGGGATTCGTAGATGGACTCCCGAACAGTAGTTTCAGGAAGCAGCTCCGGGATGATCCCAAGCGACTGTTTCAGATACTGAAAGTTGTTGTTTTGGGTCAATGTTGCACTGCAGAGGACAACAGTTTTGAAAGGGCTGAACAATGTTTTTGCTAACGATTTAGCGATATCGAGTTCAGCATTGACCAAAGTTGTATTGGTGATCGTTTTATAACGTTGACTTTCGATCCACTGCACTCGGTTGGCGTTGTCGATATCTTTGTGGAATGACTGAAGGGCTTCTGCAGCTTCAAAAAGCCTTGACGACATCGCTGTAAGCTCGAAGCGCACCGTTTTTGTTTTCTCATTCAGTTTTTCATCATCGAGGCATTTCAAATCATTTTCAAGGCCTTTGATAGCTTGCGAAAAGCGAAATATTTCATCCACAAGCTTGTGGGAAGGCTCCTCCACCATGGACTTCCAACTATTGTGAGAGCGATGCGAAGGTAGGATTCGCAATTTATTTTCTTTTACAGGAGATTCCCCTTCTATTTCGCTGCGCTGAGAGGATGCCAAAAAGTGATCAAAATCCATGTATGTTTGGTGGACATGTTCTTGCAGCTGTTTTCGCATAATCGGGAGATCGTGCATCAATCTTCGCGATAGGGACTGACAATGCTCCGGAAGGGACTTGGAATAGTGCATGTGGAATTGATCGCGAAGATACGTCAGCTTTCCCACTGCTTTTACACCTTTTTCGGAGCCGATACGGGTCAAAATTTTAAAAAGATTGATTTTACTGACTTTTGTAGCGAAGTATTCTGTGGCGATCTCTTCGATGTGGTGAGCTTCATCCAGAATTACCCCTGTGTAATGGGGGAGAATTGCAGCGTCATCGTAATTGTCATCTTGAGCACGACGTTGTATGTCAGCAAAAAGCAGATGGTGATTTGCTATGAGTATTTGCGCTGTTGCTGCTTCTTCACGTGCTTTAAAAAAGTGGCAATTTTTGTAAAATTCACATCTTTGATTGGTACATGTATCGTTTTCAGCACACACTTTCTCCCAAGTGGAAGGGTGAAGAACAAATGGTAACGAACTTCTGGAGCCATCTGTAGTGACTTTTGCCCACGCTTCGATTTTGTCGAGTTCTAGCGCTTCGTTTTCGTGGAGCCCTAAAACCTCATGTTGGCTGTCAACTAGTTTACGAAGGCAAAGGTAATTACTCATTCCTTTTACAATGACAGCTTTGATCTCTGTGCCGATGATTTTAGCGACAAGGGGGATATCTTTTAGAAGGAGCTGCTCTTGTAAGGCTATGGTTTTTGTGGAAACGACAGTGCGCTCGCCTGTGACTTTTGCCCATAATACTGCAGGGATGAGGTAAGCGAGACTTTTTCCGGTCCCGGTGCCCGCCTCAATGAGAGAAATTCCCTTTTCATTATAGGCTTTAAGGACATCCTTCACCATCTCTTGCTGTTGAGGCCGAGCCTCAAAACCATGAAGGAGCCTCGCTAAAGGTCCTTCAGGTCCAAGAAGATCAATGACCCTCTTTTCGTCGAGTTTATTCTCCATCGAGCAAGTCTAAAAATGCCTTTAATTGCTTCGAGCGTGTAGGATGGCGCATTTTTCGCAGCGCTTTCGCTTCGATTTGTCGGATACGCTCACGCGTGACGTTAAATTCGAGTCCCACTTCTTCAAGAGTTTTGGGTTTACCGTCAAGTAATCCAAAACGTTGGATAAGAACTTTGCGTTCACGATCGGTCAACGTTTCTAACACTTCGTTCATTTTATCTTTTAAGATAGAGTAGCCCGTCGCTTCTGATGGCGAATCGGCGCTTGTATCTTCCAAAAAGTCTCCGAACTGGCTTTCGCCGCCATCTCCCACTTCTGCTTGGAGTGAGATCGGGTGTTGAGCAATTTTGTAGATTTCACGAACGCGGTCGGCTGTGATGCCGAGTTCTTCGGCGAGCTCTTCGGGGCTTGGTTCGCGTCCTGTTTCCATCATTAGCTTTTTAGCGCCGCGTAGAACGCGGTTGATCGTTTCAATCATGTGAACAGGAATACGGATGGTGCGGGCCTGATCGGCGATGGCGCGGGTGACAGCTTGACGAATCCACCAAGTTGCGTAGGTAGAAAATTTGTAACCGCGACGGTATTCGAATTTTTCGACAGCCTTCATGAGACCCATATTCCCCTCTTGGATAAGATCAAGGAAGGAGAGTCCTCTGTTGGTGTATTTTTTAGCGATCGAGATCACAAGACGCAAGTTGGATTCCACCATCTCCCGTTTTGCCTCTTGGCTCTTATCCATCCAACGTTGCAGCATGCGGACATCTTTTTTGAAGTCGTCCAAAGAGCGACCTGCAGCGAGTTCTCGTTTCTTCAGTTTGCGTTGAGCAGCTTGCAGCTTCGCGGCAGCAAATTTATTTCGCTCGGCACGTGGAGTGAGTTCGACGATATCTTTTTCGAGAGCCAAGAATCGATCGTAAGAACGGAGGATCAATTCAACAAAGTCTTCGATAATATTGTGGCGGCAGTGGAGGCGACGCAGGTAAGCTTGAAGGCGGATTCTTGTCTTTTCCACCTCATCCATAATTTTAGTGCGTTCATTTTTCTTTAAATTAGGATCGTAAAGCTTTGCAAGTTGTTCGGCCAGGACGTGGTCGTCTTTTTTCATCAACTCGACCAATTTTGGGAGCATCGCCGTGAACTCTTGCTTATTGTGGATCTCTTTTTCGGCAACGCTTTTGTCTAAACGCTCTTTCCCTGTAATCAAAATGGAGGCAATAGCAATAGCCTCTGCAGTAGAGTAGCGGAAACGCATAATAATTTTTTGAATCTGAATCTGCGCTTTCTCGATCCGTTTGGAAATTTCGACTTCTTCTTCGCGGCTAAGGAGAGGCACAGAGCCCATTTCTTTAAGGTACATCCGTACGGGATCATCAGGGGCACCTTCAGAACGTCGATGAGGAGTTTCAAGGTCTTTGGCTTCTTTTTTCTTCTCTTTTTGCCGCTCCACTTCGGATTGGTTGAGAATCTGGATGTCCATCCCGCTCAAATAGATAAGAACTTGATCGATCTGATCGGCATTGTCGAACGACATGGGAAGAATATCATTGATTTCTTCGTACGTGATGTAACCTTGCTCTTTTGCCAAGTGTACGATCTCTTCAATCTTCTCCTGGTTATCTTCCGGAGCAACATTTTTTACATTTGACTTAGCCATTGGTACCTATAAAAAAACGGGTGGATGCGAAAAATCGGTCTAAATTGACAGCATGCAGACATTCTATTTCGTTTGCTATTTTTATGCAACACGGGACAAATTCTAGAAGAGAACAATTTTATGTGGTTGTCCGGCAACTTCTTTGACATAATTGGGGACACCGTAGCCGGGAAGGCATTTTCGCATGGCAGCGATCAGCTCATGCCCTTCTGTTTCAAGGACTTCAAAGTGTGAAGCGCCCCTTACTCTATCCAATTGATGCAGATAGTAAGGTAATATTCCATTTTCGGTTAATAGTTCCGAAAGCTCAACTAACACGTCTTTGGAATTGTTCACTCCGTTCAACAAAACGGACTGATTCAGCAATACCGCTCCCGTCGACCGCAACTTTTTTAGAGCACCGAGCACGTCGGCATCAAGCTCTTTCGGGTGATTGCAATGGATGACAACCCAAATCTGGCGTGGAAATTTTGAAAAAATTTCCAACAACTCCTCGTCTATCCGTTCCGGTATTCCGATAGGGAAACGAGTGTGGAATCTCACTTTTTTAATATGGGGGATCGCAGCCAATGAAGTGAGAATTTGGTTTAACTGTTCGTTTGAACAAGAGAGAGGATCCCCGCCACTTAAAATCATTTCAGAAAGAGAGAAGTCTTGTCGAATCAAGTCCAACTCGGCTTCCACCCCTTTTATCGTTGTTTCGTAGGGGTAGTTTTGCCGGAAGCAGTAGCGGCAGTGCATTGCACAGGCACTTGTGGGCATTAACAACGCTCGTCCTTGATACTTATGTAAAAATTTACCGGTCTTTTGTGCGTGGCAATCTCCCACCGGATCGATCAAATCGTCAGGTTTCCACTCCCCTTCAGCAACGAGGGGAACAAACTGTAGAAAAAGGGGATCGCTTGGATCGTTCTTTTTCATTTTCGCTGCAATGCGACGAGGGAGGTTAAGAACGAAGCGGGAACGCGGCATGACGAGCTGTCGATTTTCGGAAGAAAATTCCAAATAATCGAGAAGCGCATCGATGCGAGTAAAATTATCTTTAAGTATAGATTTCCACGGATTCATGGGGAAATTGTAACAAATGGAGGAATTAGACGACAACAAGTTCCGACTCTTCCTTCAGAAGAGACTTGATTCCATTTTTACGGTTTTTTCTTTCGTCGAGTTCGACGCGGGTAACATCGACGCCCAAACTTCCCAATTTGAGGGCTAAATCTTCATACCCGCGGTCTAGATATTGGAGCCCGCTGATCGTGCTGGTATCTGAAGCGAGTACTGCGGCCATGACGTAAGCAAAGCCTGCGCGAAGATCCGGAATGGAAATGTCCTTGCCGACAAGCGGTGTTTGCCCCTTAACAATAATGCTATGTGAGAAGCATTGAGAAGCAAAACGACACTGTTTTCCTCCAAGGCACTGTTTGAAAGTGGTAATATCGGCGCCCATTTCGTTAAGAGTTTCGGTATATCCGAATCTATTTTCGTAAACGGTTTCATGGATAACGGAGGAGCCTGTCGCCTGCGTAAGCAGCACCACAAAAGGTTGCTGCCAATCGGTCATAAAGCCAGGATGGACATCAGTTTCAAGGTGTAAGCCCCCTTGCAGTGGTCCATCGTAATAGAATTCAATTCCGTTTTGTTTGATATCGAAGCCTCCGCCCACTTCACGAAGCTTATTCAAAAACGCGATCATATTGACATGTTGAGCGCCTTCCACCATCACACGGCCTTTAGAGCTCACCGCAGCCATCGCCCAGGAGGCTGCCTCGATTCGATCGGGAACAACATAATGTTCCACTTCGTGGAAACGTCGCGTCCCTTGGATGCGGATGGTTCTGTCGACATCGATGCTGATGATGGCTCCAAGCTTCTGTAAAAAAAGGATCAAGTCGATAATTTCCGGTTCCATCGCTGCATTTTTGATGACGGTCATCCCGTGCGCGCGCACTCCGGCAAGGATAGTGTTTTCTGTTGCTCCAACTGATGGAAATGGCAGGGTGATGACAGTCCCCTTCAAACCGTTGTGAGCGCGAGCAAAGTAGGCGCCCTCTTTTTTCATGTTGCGATATTCGATTTCCGCTCCGAGTTTACCCAGAGCTTCGATATGGAAATCGACAGGACGTTTACCAATGGGGCATCCTCCGGTTGTAGGAACGATGATGTCTTCGTCTGTGCGTCCAAGGAGAGCTCCGATCATCAAAATAGGGATGCGGTTGGATCCGGAGAAGCGTTGTGGAACGTAGGAAGTTTTGAGGTGTTTGGTTTGGACGACCATGACGCCGGCCTTGCGGTCCCATTGGACATTCATTCCAATTTCGCGACACAAGTCGACAGTGACTTCTACGTCGCCGATATTCGGGACGTTGGTGAAGGTGCACTTTTTATCCGAGAGTAGCGAGGCTACTAAAAGCTTTGTGAATGCGTTTTTTGCTCCTGCAGCTTTGACAGTGCCATTTAGAGAGGCACCCCCTCGAATTTTCAGTACTTCCATCGACGACTACTTCCTTATTATGGCTACGAAGCATAAGCTATAACAAAAATCGCATTAATGCACAACAGAATGAAAAGGGAAGATCACGACCTCTTGCGTTAATTCGAACAAATTTGTTAAACAACAGAATTTAACACCAATAAGGAGCTCCATGAGCAATCCTAAAAAACCTTGTTCAGGTTGCCAGTCAAAAGAGCTCTCCGACTCTATCGACAACACAGTCAATCTACTAAGCCCCTTAAAGATTTTGGGACTCACCCTCAAAAACAGGATCGTCCTTTCACCAATGTGTCAATATTCCTCCGTTGATGGCTTTGCCAACGACTGGCATCTTGTCCACCTCGGAAGCCGCGCTGTCGGCGGAGCGGGACTTGTCTTTACTGAGGCCGCTGCTGTCACCGCTGAAGGAAGAATCTCTCCTCAAGACTTGGGAATTTGGAATGATCAACACATCACTCCTCTAAAACGAATTGTTTCGTTTATTCACGAAATGGGCTCTGCAGCGGGAATTCAAATCGCGCATGCCGGAAGAAAAGCCAGCACTGCCGCGCCTTGGGAGGGCGGAGGTGCCGTCACTGCTGCGAATGGGGGCTGGACACCTATTGCTCCTAGTGCGATCCCCTTTTCCGAAGAAAGTCCTCACCCCATTGCTATGGATAAAACTGCAATTCAACAAACCATAGAGGCGTTTGTCCAGGCTGCAAAACGCTCCGTAGTTTGCGGCTTTGACGTAATCGAAATTCATTCCGCACACGGGTATCTCTTACACGAATTTCTGTCGCCGCTTTCCAACAAGAGAACGGATGAATATGGGGGCAGTTTCGAAAATCGAATTCGTCTACTCTGTGAAGTGGTGGTAGAGGTCAGAAAAGTCATTCCGCATTCGATGCCGCTTTTCGTACGAATTTCGGCGACAGATTGGGCAGAAGGGGGATGGGATCTCCCTCAATCAGTTTTATTAGCAAAAAAATTAAAAGAACTAGGTGTAAATCTTATCGATGCATCATCAGGAGCCTTGGTGCCGCACGTAAAAATCCCTGTAGGCGCAAATTACCAAGTTCCATTTGCAGAAACGATCCGCAAGGAAGCTCACATCCTGACCGGAGCGGTCGGTCTGATCACCGATCCTAATCAGGCAAATGACATCATCGCCGCCGATGAAGCAGATTTAATTTTCTTGGCCAGAGAATTTCTTCGAGAGCCCTATTGGGGATTAAAAGCAACGCAAGAATTTGGATCGGACGAAGCGTGGCCTCATCAATACAGATACGCCATTCACAAACGAAAATAAAATTAGTAGATGTCACGCAGGTAGCGATTTTCGGTGCGCAGCTGCTTCACATAGTTGCGAACGCCTTGATCGTCAAGTCCGGTGTTTTCCTTAACGATTTCGTGAAGAGCGTGATCGACATCTTTAGCCATTTTGTCGGCATCACCGCAGACGTAGAAGATAGCTCCCTTTTCGATCCAATCAAAAATCTCCTTGCTATGTTCTTTCAGGTGATGCTGAACATAAACTTTATCGGCTTGGTCTCTAGAGAAGGCGGCATTGACTTTAAGGTCGATTTTATTCGACAACTCGCTCCACTCCTCTTCATAGAAGAAGTCCGTCGCGCGGTTCCATTCTCCAAAGAACAACCAGTGGCGAGAGCGATTCCCTTCTGCGGCTCTTTGCTGTAAAAAGGCGCGGTATGGGGCAACACCGGTGCCGGGTCCTACCATAATCATATCTATTTTGGGATCTACAGGTGTTGTGAATCCGTGGTGGGGCTGAAGGTAGACTCCGAATGTGGTCTTTTCCACTTCGGCTTGGTAGCAAAGAAAATCGGTAGCGACACCGTAACGGAGCTGTCCTCTTGTTTTATAGTGGACAGGGGCGACGGTGAGGTGCACTTCAGTAGGGTAGAGCAATGGAGAAGAGGCGATCGAGTAAAGTCGAGGGAGTAGCGGCATGACCATGTCGCAAAATTCTTGAGGCGTGGGAGGAACGGGAAGGAAAGCTTCCATAAAATCCCACACTTCGTACTGTTGAAGTTCCTCTTTCGTCATTTCGGTTTGACCCGACAATTCCAATAATTTCCTGCTGATAGCGCGGAGATTTGCCTTTCTTTTCAGATAGTCGCGTAGGGTGAATTGTTCCCCTGATTTTTTATCTTGGACGATGGTTTCCGGATCGGCTTTTAAAATTTGGAGCGTTTTAGCAACGACTTCGGGGTGATTTTCGGGGCAGATGCCAATGCTATCGCCAACGGAGTATTTGATTTCCGAATCACCGAGATCAACGATTACGTGGTGGGTCATCTTTTGTGAGCCGTCTTTTGTCAGGCGGTACCGCGATTTGATGTGAGTGGGATAAGGTTGATTGCGAGAGTAGGTCATAGGCTCCCCTAGAGAAAATAATGCGGCCGAGATGACTCGAACATCCACCGAGTTGCCCCGACTAGAACCTGAATCTAGCGCGTCTACCAATTCCGCCACGGCCGCAATGCACACAGATTACCGTATCCCGAACTTTCGTGCAAGCAAATAACGATAGGACGATAGGACGATGTAACGATACAACGATACAACGATACAACGATACATTTTCAAAAATTATCATTAACATTTCAACATTTTTTAAATAATTTTTATAGGCATAACCGCGAAATAAAAAAATATCGTTACATCGTTACATCGTTACATCGTTACATCGTTACATCGTTACATCGTTACATCGTGCTTTCATCGTTCTCTAGTCTTTTCCACTCAAGTTTGTTGCGACGGAAATTCACAAGCAATCCCACTTGCAGACCCGACACTCTTAAATAATTGAAAAGCTGCGCTTGATGCTCACGAAGCAAACTATCGCAACATTTAAGCTCCAAAATCACACTCTTATTTACTACCAAATCAGCGTTATATCGACCAATCACTTTCCCTCTAAAAATCACCTCATAGGATCGCTCCACTTCAACATCCAACCCTTTTTCTTTTAATGCTATAAACATCGCATTTTTATAGACCTTCTCCAAAAATCCCGATCCAACCTCACTCATCACTTCAAAACAGCAATTCAAAATCACACTTGTTAGCTCGGAGTGCGGACGTACTTGCATTTGCATTTCTATCATTTTTTACGCTCACATGACATTGTTGACACTTATCCCAAAAAGGGTATCATCATCAAAATTTATACTCAAATAGATTAAAAATTTGGTTGAGCATAATTCTGATATCGTTTATTCTTACCCTTTAATTTTCAAGAAACTAACACTACTATGTTTGAATACCACCCCTCCAAGATTCGTAATTTTTCTATCATCGCCCACATCGACCACGGGAAATCCACCATCGCCGACAGGCTTTTGGAACTCACCCATACCGTCGCTGCGCGTGATATGCAGGATCAAGTTCTCGATGCCATGGACCTCGAAAAAGAACGAGGCATCACCATCAAAGCGCACCCTGTCACGATGTACTACAACGCTGCCGATGGCACCACTTACCAGATCAATTTGATCGACACCCCCGGACACGTCGACTTCACATACGAAGTTTCACGCTCTCTATCCGCTTGTGAAGGCGCTTTGCTAGTCATCGACGCAGGCCAGGGCGTGCAGGCACAAAGCTTAGCAAACGTCCATCTTGCTATGGAAAGAAACTTAGAAATCGTCCCCGTCATCAACAAGATCGACCTCCCCTCTGCCGATATCGACGGTGTAAAACAACAAATTGAAGACGCAATCGGTTTGGATGCTTCTGATGCCATCTGCTGTTCCGCAAAATCAGGAATCGGTATCGACCAGATTTTGGAGCGCATTCTGACCGAAATTCCCGCGCCAACAGTTCCGGACGATGGATTCCTCCGTTGCCTCGTCTTCGACTCCCATTACGACATTTATAGAGGGGTAATGGTGTATATCCGCGTCATCAGCGGGCAGATCGCTAAAGGCACTCAAATCAAACTGATGGCAACAGGCAAGACTTTTGAAGTTTTAGAAGTGGGAGTGTTTACCCCTTCAGAAAAACCTGTCGACATTCTTCGTCCCGGTGAAGTCGGTTACATGATCGCTAACATCAAGGCAGCAGCTGACGTCAAAATCGGAGACACCGTGACGACTCATCGAAATCCTGCTCCTGAAGCGCTTCCCGGTTTCAAGATCGTCTCTCCGGTCGTCTTTGCAGGGATCTACCCGATCGATGCGACGGATTTCGATGCCTTACGTGATGCTTTGGGCAAGTTACAGTTAAACGATTCCTCCCTATTCATTGAGCAGGAGAGCAGCTTAGCCCTTGGTTTTGGCTTCCGATGCGGGTTCCTTGGGCTGCTGCACCTCGAAATCATTTTCGAAAGAATCCAGCGAGAATTCGACTTAGACGTCATCTCGACAGCTCCGAGCGTTATCTACAAAGTCGTATTAAACGATTCGACAGAGCTGCAAATCGACAACCCCGCGCACTACCCCGACCCCACGCACATCTCTTGGGTAGAAGAACCTTGGGTGAAGTGTCATATCATTTCCCCATCGGAATTTCTCGGAAGCATCATGTCCCTTTGTACCGATAAGAGGGGCACCCTTTTGAAAACTGAAACATTGGACTCGAAACGGCTGTTGCTCACTTACCGTCTTCCGATGAACGAAATCATCACCGACTTCAACGACAAATTGAAATCGATCACAAAAGGATATGGATCTTTCGACTATGAGCCTGACGGTTACGAAGAAAGCGATATTATCAAGTTGGAAATTAAGGTCAACGAAGAGCCTGTCGACGCCTTCTCTTGCCTCGTTCACAGGACCAAAGCGGAATCCAAAGGGCGCGCGATCTGTGAAAAACTTGTTGAAGTGATCCCTATGCAGCTATTTAAAGTTCCTATCCAAGCCGCAATTGGAGGAAAAATCATCGCCCGTGAAACTATCCGCGCTATCACCAAAAACGTGACAGCAAAGTGTTATGGGGGAGATATCAGCCGTAAGCGAAAATTGTGGGAAAAGCAAAAGAAAGGGAAAAAGCGAATGAAAGAGATCGGAAAAGTCAACATCCCTCAAAGTGCTTTTATGGAAGTATTAAAGGCCTAAAATGAATTTACGCTACTTCTCTGAAGAACAGCACCGGGCGCTTGAGAATGCGAAGGTTCCATCCCATGTCGCCATCATCCCCGACGGCAATCGACGCTGGGCGAAAATGAGGGAGTTAGTCCCTTCGAAGGGGCATGAAGAGGGAGCCGCTTCCCTCGTCGACATCGCCTGTGCCGCTAAAGACTTAGGCGTAAAAACGATCACTTTCTACCTCTTTTCCACTGAAAATTGGACTCGCACTCAAGAAGAAATCGATGCTTTGATGTTATTACTTCACCTGTTTCTCATCGAGCAGCGTCCGGTTCTATTGCGTGAGGGAGTGCGTTTGCAAACTATCGGAGAAATTTCAAAGCTTCCCGCTTATGTCATCGACACCATTGAAGAGACAAAAAAAGTAACAATTGATTGCCAGACAATTAACATGGTGCTAGCCTTGAACTACGGTGCCCGCGATGAGCTGACAAGAGCATTTCGAACCGTTGCAAAGCAGGTGTCGTCGGGAGCTTTGGCTCCTGAAATGATCGAAGAAGGGATGATTGCGGCCGCATTGGACACAGTGGCGTACGGCGACCCCGACTTACTGATCCGGACAAGCGGAGAACTTCGTCTCAGCAATTTTTTGTTGTGGCAAATTTCCTATGCCGAAATGTATGTAACGGATGTGCTATGGCCGGATTTCCGACCGAAACATCTTTATGATGCAGTTGTGAGCTATCAACAACGAGAGCGAAGACTTGGAGGGTTATGAACATATCGAGGATGAGCGCGCTGACGCAACGGTTGCTTGTTGGAGCCGGAACGGTCATCACAGTTCTCTTCTGTATCTATTTTTCGACTACTCCTTACATTCAAGCCTTATTCCCCATCATCACAACAGCTTTTATCAGTACAGCGGTGTGGGAGTATTGTCAAATGGCCCACCACAAAGGCAACGCTCCTTTAAGTAACCTTAGCATCATTGGAACTGTCCTTTTTATCGTCTCCGTCTTTTTCTCGACACAAACATCCTATGCGAACGCTCTCCCTCAAATCGTGCTTCTATTGAGCTTAGCAGCAACATTCTTCTACTATTTCTTTAAAGGAAAAGACCCTTTAAACAATATTGCGCTTACCCTTTTCCCCATCGGCTATTTAGCAATGCCTCTTAGCTGCATTTTAATGATCAATTACTTTGAATTTTCGGAACCGGATTTTTGGGGACATGACGGAAGAGTATGGCTCCTCTACGCCATCGCCACCACTAAAATGACAGATATTGGCGGATATTTTTTTGGGAAATTGTTTGGTAGCCGTCTTCTTAGCCCTATCATCAGCCCTAAAAAGACATGGGAAGGGGCGATTGGCGGTTTGATCTGCGCCGTAATCACAAGCGTTGCATTTACTAAACTCATCGACTTAAGCGTTGTTGCAGCTATCATCTTAGGCGTTTGCATCGCAATTTTAGCGCAATTTGGAGATTTGGCTGAATCGATTCTTAAGAGGGATACCGGAGTAAAAGATAGTAGTCACATACCGGGACTTGGCGGAACATTAGATATTGTCGACTCGCTCGTATTTACTCTGCCTTTTGTCTATCTATTTTTGGTTATTGTACACGGGGGAAATTAGAGAATTCCTATGATTATCACGATTGATGGCCCTGTAGCGACAGGGAAGAGTACGATTGCAAAGCGCGTAGCAGAATTACTTGGATTTATCTATCTCGACACCGGAGCAATGTACCGTTGCCTGACTTATGGAATCCAAACGAAAAAGATCTCTACCGACAACTCCGAAGCACTACAGAAGTTTCTAGACGACTTTCAATTTGAATTCCGCATGATCAAAGGAGAGCGGCACTATTTTGTTGATGGGCGCGACGTCACCTTAGAAATTCGCAGCCCGGAGATCACCTCCGCAGTTTCCAGAATCTCGGCTATCAAAGCTGTGAGAGAAAAGCTTGTAAAGATTCAACGCACCCTTGCAGATACAGTGAACGCCGTTTGTGAAGGGAGAGATCTAGGCACCGTTGTCTTTCCTCATGCCGAATTAAAGATCTTCCTTACCGGTAACGATGAAGTGAGAGCGCAGCGTCGATTAGCTGAATTTAAAGAGAAGTTTCCCGAGGATACCGAATCATTAACGCTGGAACAAGCACTTGCAGAAATTATTGCAAGAGATCACTACGACAGCACACGAGAGCACTCCCCTTTAACAAAAGCCGGGGATGCCGTTGAAATCGACACCACAGAACTATCGGTCACGCAGGTCGTAGCAAAAATTCTCGATTTAGTAGAGAAGCGGACCAGATAGCCATGAAATGGGGATATCGGATCGCCAATAGTGCGATCTACTTTTTTTTCAAGCTGTTCCACCGTCACAAAGTTTATGGGTTGGAAAACATTCCAAAAGGCCCCGCCATCATCGCACCGAATCATCTATCTCTATATGATCCTCCTGTAGTCAGCTGTTCTATTCCTGAAGAGCTCCACTACATGGCTAAAAAGGAATTGTTCGATTCCCCTTTTTTAGCGAAGATCATCTCTTATTTAAACGCGCATCCGGTTTCGGGTTCCGAGCAAGACATCGCCACGATGAAGTTAATTTGTCAATTGCTTCAAAGCGGAAGTAAAGTCGTCATTTTTCCTGAGGGCTCTCGCTCCGAGGACGGGGAACTTTTAGATTTGAAACACGGTGTCGGAATGCTTGCCATTCGCAACAACGTCCCCATTGTCCCTGTGAATATTTCAGGAACATTTGAAGTGTGGCCGATCCAAAATAAATGGCCAAAGCTATTTGGGCGCACCTCATGCACCATTGGCAAGCCGATCTATCCGGCGCAATACGCAGGCATGAGCAAAAAGGAAGCGCAAGCAGCCATCACGCAAGACCTACAAGCAGCGCTCCTTCAATTTTCAAGGACGCAGTAGTCGTAATGCCCGTGCCCCCAATTCCTTTTAGGAATCGTCTTGGAGCACTCCTCTTTAACAAACGGACATCGTGTGCGAAAGGGACATCCTGATGGGGGATTTTTTGGAGAAGGCACTTCCCCTTTCAACATATTTCTATCGCCACGAGCACTCGGATCGCATTTTGGAATCGCTGACAGTAGCGCTTTAGTGTAGGGGTGTTTAGGATGCGCAAACAGCTCTTCACAAGGGGAAGCCTCCATCACCTTCCCTAAGTACATGACGATCACATCATCGCAAAAGTAGCGGACAATGGAAAGATCGTGAGAAATAAACAAAATCGTTAAATGAAATTCCTCTTTCAACTCCGACAGCAAATTCAAAATCTGTGCTTGTATCGACACATCCAATGCTGAGACCGCCTCATCGCAGACAATCAGTTCCGGTTTCAACGCAATAGCCCTTCCCAGGCAAATGCGTTGTTGTTGCCCTCCGGAAAATTGATGAGGATAGCGATCTAATGCGGAAGAATCGAGACCAATTTTAACCATAATCTCTTCAAGGTACTTTCTAAGTCCCTCTTTGGACGTCAATTCATGAAACAGAACCGGATCGCCCAAATTTTCAAAGATGGTTTTACGAGGATTAAGAGAGCTGAATGGATCTTGAAAAACGATCTGAATCTTTCTCCTCAGCGCCACCAATTCCTTTTGTGACGTCTCTAAAAAAGATCTCCCTTCGTAGTAAATTTCGCCTGAAGTAGGTTCAATCAAGCGAATTGCAGCTCTTGCCATCGTGCTTTTTCCGCAACCCGATTCCCCGACAATTCCCAAAACTTTCCCTCTTTCAAGAGCAAAAGAGACGCCATCGACAGCTTTAACTTCGCCGACTTTGGTCCTAAAAACCCCTTCCGTGACAGGAAAATATTTCTTTAGATCCTTAACTTCCAATAAAATAGAATCACTCATACAACCAGCACGAAGTAACATGTTGAGGAGCTATTTCAAAATCAGGAACGCTCCCTTCGCGACATTTTTCCATCGCAAAAGGGCATCGAGGGTGAAACCGACACCCCGTAGGAAATAGATTGGGGGGAGGGACTGTCCCGCTAATCCCCTTTAATCTCCCCTCCTGACCAATAGACGGTCTTGATGCGAACAATCCTTTGGTATAGGGATGCGACATATTTTGAAAAATCGCGTTCACACTCCCCTTTTCCACAACTTTGGCTGCATACATGACAATCACTTCATCGGCGACTTCGGCAACCACTCCCATATCGTGAGTAATTAATAACACCCCCATGGAGTGGGAGTCGCATAGTCGTCGCAAAAGATCGAGCACCTGTGCTTGCACAGTGACATCTAATGCTGTTGTCGGTTCGTCGGCGATCAAAATGGAAGGTTTACACAGGAGAGCTCCGGCGATGAGAACGCGTTGTTTCATTCCTCCCGACAGTTCGTGAGGATAGCGATCCAAAATCTCTGCTGGAGCAGGAATTCCCACCTCTGCCAAAGCGAATATGATTTTTTCTTCGACCTCTTCCCCTTCCATATCAGTATGTTGAAAAAGAATTTCAGCAAGTTGAGCACCGATAGTCGCGACGGGATTCAAAGTGTTAGAGGGATCTTGAAAAATCATGGCGATTTTAGCGCCTCGAATGGAGCGAAGCTCACGATCCGATAGCATCAATAAATTCTGATTTTCGAAGAGAACTTCGCCGCGAATCGGAAAGGGGTGTAACTTTAGCAGCGACATTGCAGCCATCGATTTACCGCAGCCTGACTCTCCTACGATAGCGACGATTTTTCCCGGTTCAATAGTCAAATTGAGGTGATCGACAACGGAGCAAAGCTTCCCTTTGATAGGGATATCGACGACTAAATCTTTGACTTCGATCAGTGGGGGCATACGCTATTGCCTTTTAGCTCAAAATCTAGTATTTTTAATTCTTAATCAAGGGAAGTTTTATGAGAACATTTTTAAATCTTTTTGGTCGATCCCCCTTTACTCCCCTACAAACGCATATGGGAAAGGTACGAGAGTGTGTCTTGAAAGTCCCCTCTCTCTTTGACGCTATCAAAGAGGGAAATTACGACCGCCTTTCTATTTTGGCAGAAGAAATTTCCAAACTCGAACACGACGCCGACCTCGTCAAAAACGATATCCGTAACCACCTTCCCAACAGTTTATTTCTCCCTATCGACCGGAGGCAGCTTTTAGAAATCCTTTCCCTCCAAGACCACATTGCCGACAGAGTAGAAGACCTCTCCGTACTCCTTAATCTAAAACGCGTGGTCATTCCCCCACAGCTTCAAGAAAGGATGGAGCAATTCGTTGCCATCAATATCGAAACATTCGAGGGCGCTTGCCTCATCGTAAAAGAACTGCACGAATTGCTGGAGTCCTCATTCGGAGGTATCGAAGCCGAAAAAGTCAGCGCAATGGTTCAGTTAGTCGCTTATAAAGAGCATGAAGCTGACCTCGTCCAAAACACTTTATTAAAAACGCTCTTCGGTCTAGAAGATCAAATGAGTTACGGCACATTCTACTTATGGATCCAAGCAACAAAAGCCATTGCCGAAATTTCAAATTTATCGGAAAAACTCGCGAATAGAATTCGTATGACCCTGGAGTTAAAATAAGTGCCTACGGAAATCATTCTCCTTTCATTAGTGATCGTCGCCGGGTTCTATATGTCGTGGAACATCGGAGCAAACGATGTCGCCAATGCCATGGGAACATCTGTGGGATCCGGAGCCCTCACCCTTCGCCGCGCCGTTATCCTCGCCGCCATCCTCGAATTTTGCGGAGCCTACTTCTTTGGTGCGCAAGTGTCGGAAACGATGCAGACAGGACTGATCAATGTCGAAATGTTCCAATCAGAACCTATGCTCCTCGCTTATGGTATGTTGGCCTCTCTGATAGCCGCAGGAGCTTGGCTGCAGATAGCCTCGTATAACGGTTGGCCGGTGTCGACAACACACACAATTGTCGGAGCCATCATCGGCTTTGGAGTGCTTATCGGAGGATTAGACGCCGTTCAATGGCCTGTCATCGCCTCTGTTGTTGCGAGCTGGCTTATCTCTCCCCTGCTGGGAGGAATTTTTGCCTTTCTCACTTTTAGTTTTTTTCGTCGAGTGATCCTTTACAGCCACTCTCCTCTCGAAACAGCAAAGAAAATCGCTCCGCTTGTCATCTTCGCCGTCATCTTTATTTTAGCAGTCATCATGTTCACAACAGGATTCAAGAATTTCCACCACAACCTATCGCAAGGCGAGTTGGTAGGGATAGGACTGTTGGCGGGAGGAATCGGTGCGATAACGAGTTATTTTCTGATCCAACGTTTTGCTCCCAAAACGAGCATCGAAAAAACCACCACCATCGATGCCGCCTTTCTAGCATCGCTAGAAAAGGTAAAAAAGCATTTAGAAAGAATGCATCAAGTGGCGATCGGAGAACCGCAACATACCGTCCATAACTTGATGCAGCAGACTGAAGACCTCTCCAATATGCTGAAAGAGAAGATCAAAGTCCCCGCTTCAGAATACCAGGCCGTAGAGAAAATCTTCGCATTTTTACAGATCTGCAGCGCCTGCATGATGGCATTTGCTCACGGCTCTAACGACGTCTCTAACGCCATTGGACCACTTGTCGGGGCATTTTCCATCATCCAAAACAACGCTATTGTCCCGAACGCTCCTATTCCACCATGGGCGCTTGCTTTGGGAGGATTCGGTATCGTCGTGGGGTTGGCGACATGGGGGTGGAGAGTCATCGAAACCATCGGGAAAAAACTTACGGAATTAACCCCTTCCAGGGGATTCTCCGCTGAAATTTCGACAGCGTTAACCATTTTAGTCGCTTCTCATCTAGGCCTGCCCGTTTCGACGACACACATCCTTGTCGGTGCTGTTTTGGGAGTGGGAATGGCTCGCGGTATTGAGGCATTAAACTTAGGAATGGCACGAGAAATTTTTATTTCTTGGGTTGTCACAGTCCCTGCAGGGGCTGTCATCACAGTGTTCTTTTACTATATCATCAAATTTATCTTTGGGTAGAGGTGTATTATGCGTTCAGTCTTCATAGCAATTTTGTTATTAGCCGGAAATTTATTACACGCTGAAACAAGTTTATTGGGGACGATACAGTTTTCGAGCGATAGCGAAGCAAAATACCAAATTGGCACTCCGCTCTCTTTTGGATGTAAGGTGAAAAATTTGGGACTCAACAAAAGTTCTCCAGGGAAACTGTGGATCCAATTTCAATACCCAAAAGACCTGAAAGATAAACCAAATAGCCTTTTATTTAAGACAGAAGTTCAAGACATCCCCTCGATTGCACCCGGAGATCAATTGTTGGTGCAATTCAAAACAACACAGACACTACCCAACCTCTTTGATTTCATCAAAAACGATTGGGCAATGCGTGAATATCAAGCTGTCTTGGAAGTGGACGGAAAAGAGTATGTCATAGGGAGTGCAAATTTAACGTTCTCGGCATACTACTATGAAGCGCCGCAGAGGCAAGCCCCTACGGCAGTTCCTTAGAAAGAAGTTAAAAACGTAGAGCAAGGCCTGCTGTTAGCGTTTGGAACATATTTTCAATTCCAGCGACTTTTGCCGATCCATAATAGCCGTTATCATCGTGAATATGGGTGTGCCCTTTTTCCCGATCAAGCCAGTCGAGGCGATAGCGTAGATTAAATGACACGCAATCGTTGTAACGATAGATCGCATCTAAGCCACCGATCCAATAGTGCACATAGCGAAATGTATCGGTAAATGAAATCTCACGCAGCCAGTGGTCGTCTTTCGTTAGAATGAACCCAAACCATGTGTATTTTCCATATACTCTAAAAGTTAGATGATCGTCTTTTTTCCAGCCTGCTTCCAGCCCTAAATATGGAATGAGGTAATTTTGGGTGTATGAAATCAATTTTAGAGATGAAGGGAAGCGTCCGACAAAATTTCCATCATCATATTTATACTTCCCTCCCCTCACTTCCCAATCGATTTTAGTGAATTGAGCACCGTAGAGGTAGCCTAAATTCCAGCATGACTTTTCGTTTCCGGAGCGCAGGAATGTTTTTCCGAATTCAAGGTCGATATTGACTGCAGTCGCCAATTTCACTTGGTGGTGCGTGGAGATATCTGTAGCAAAGTCAGGGCGATTTTCGTCCAGGAAGTCCCGGTCTACCATTTTCACTCCCGCAGAACATAGCTTTGTCCATCCATCTAGCGACACATGGAAGCCTGTTTGAGGATTGATCAAACGTCCTCTAGCTCCCAAGATCCAAACGGCGTTCGCATCCCAGTTTAAACGGCTGATCTCTTTTCTAGGATCGTCGCTATCGCCCGGAAATACGATTTCTTGGCTTTTAATGTTCAAGTAACCGGTGTACAGACTCGATTCAACAGTGTAATTCCCAGAAAATAACATTGTCGCAGCATTCGTCACGCAGCCTACAAGAGCATCGCAAGGTGCGTGTTTGAAAGAAACAAGGGTAAAGAGAAGAACGGCAAATAATTTTGCATTTTTTAGCATGATGTGTCCTAAGTGCATTTTCTGCAGCAAGCATACTGGAACGTAGTTTTTATTGCAATTTTGCTATTAGTATGCTACGAGGAGTAATGCAACTGGAGGATTCAATTATGCAAGACAAACTATCCTTAAAAGATCTTTCTGTAGAGAACAAAAAGGTTTTGATGCGAGTCGACTTCAATGTTCCGATCGATGCTGATGGGAAAATCACCGACGATACACGCATTGCAGCATCCCTCCCCTCCATTCAATATATTTTGGGACATGGAGGCTCCGTCATTTTGATGAGTCATCTCGGACGCCCCAAAAACGAGAAAGACCTTTCAACATCGCTGGAGCCATGCGCAAAGCGGTTGTCAGAGCTTTTGGGTCAACCGGTAAAGTTTCTGCCTCACAGCGTGGGTAGCGATGTTTCCGTTGCATGCCGCAACCTTAAACCTGGAGACGTGCTCCTACTCCAAAACTTGCGGTACCATAAAGCGGAAGAAGATCCCGCCTCCGATCCTGAATTTGCTAAGCAATTGGCATCTCTTGCCGATCTCTACGTCAATGATGCTTTTGGAACCGCGCACCGCATGCATTCTTCTACCGCTACAATTACTCAATATTTCCCTTTCAAGGCCGCTGCAGGGTTTTTAATGGAGAAGGAGATCCATTTTATTGGAGATCTTCTAGCAAACCCTAAACACCCCTTCATAGCCATCATAGGCGGATCCAAAATCTCCACCAAAATCGGCGTCCTCCGCGCATTGCTCAAAAAGGCCGATAAAATTTTGATTGGTGGGGCGATGAGTTTCACCTTTCTGAAAGCGAGAGGAGTGCCGATTGGCGCTTCCTTGCATGAAGAGGGGTATGTAGAGCTCGCCAAAGAGCTTCTCGATAGCGCAGGAGATAAAATCTTACTTCCTGTCGACCATATCGTCACTCAAAAAGTTGCAGCAGGATCTCCATTTGAAGTGCAAACAGCAATTAAAGAGGGCTACTCCGGAGTCGATATTGGGCCCATGACGATACAGCTTTATTTGGGACAAATTTCCAACTGTCAAACTGCGCTTTGGAATGGGCCTATGGGAGTATTTGAAATACCGGAGTTTTCCCACGGTACATTAGCGATTGCAAATGGGTTAGCGAATTCAAAAGCTGTCACCGTAGCCGGAGGAGGAGATACGTTGGCAGCAATACACCAGAGCGGTGTAGCGAATAAGTTTACACACTTGTCTACCGGTGGAGGCGCAACGCTGGAGTTTATCGAATTAGGAAGCCTTCCCGGAATCGAAGCGTTGTCGAATAAAGTTAAAGCTGTCCACGGCCTGGAAATCGGGCAAGGGCAACGGCCAATATCGTCAACTTAAAAAAATTAATTGTTATTTAGACTAAATTAGATGTTGCAAAAGATAATATGCAATTAGAGCGCGAGCGCGACTGATTTTATAGCCCACTGCGACGTAGGAGCTG
>CAMFKA010000004.1 GCA_945957185.1 uncultured Chlamydiaceae bacterium
CTACGTCGCAGTGGGCTATAAAATCAGTCGCGCTAAGCGCTCTAATTGCACATTATCTTTTGCAACACCTAATTTAGTCCGAGAGACAATTTTTCCTTAAGTTGACGACATTGGGGTCTGCCCTAGGGGCTCAGCGGCAATGATCAAGATCGGCTTAGGACGTATATCTTCTTCAACGAAAAGTAGTCACACTCACTTATCTCATAAATTCTCAGTGATCTCACCGGCTCAGTGGTTTTAATTACGTAATACAACGTTAAATTCCTGATTTTTGAATCGCATTTGGCGTATATCCTACAGGACGAATGACATATACGACTGTTAAGTCGTCAAGATCTTTAGCGACAGGCCGCGCCGTCAATTGATAGGCAATATCTCCTTCCTTCAAAGGATACACTTTCGTGACAGTGGCGACTTTGAAGCCGGGAGGAAATACGCCATCCATTCCTGTCGTGACTAACAGGTCGTGAGCTTCAACAAGAGAGATTTGCGCATCGTTCCAGTCGTGTTCAAGCTTGCCGGTGCGGAGATCTCTCGCACCGCCCTCCTCATCTTCAAAGTCATAATTAAAACCCACTCCCTGCAACATCTTACCACCTCTTCTCCAAAGCGGCGCTCCGCTGCCTTGTAATTCACCTTTTGCAAGCATTTGTGTGGGTGTAGATGCTTGAAGCTGCCGCTGCAATTTTTCTAATGCGCTGATTAAGATAGATTTATGTTCGTTGTTGTCAAACAGTTCGCTGTGGCGTAAGAGGTAATCCTCCAACTCTTCTAATTGAAGGCTAAGATGCTCCTGTTGTAACGCCCCCCGCACAACTCGGACTGCGGGAGTAAGAGCAGAGTCGGTAATCATCCGCACGCGCGATTGCTTTCCCCCTACGTAATCGATGACGCCAATGATGGAGTCGCCGACGACGACAGGGCTATTTTTTTCGATTCCATTTTCAGTGCCGACATTAATCCATAGGGTGCTATTCCATGCTGAAGGAGAGCGGTAGACAACCTTGGCCGGAAGCGCTCCCATCTCCACTTTGAGAAGCTCTCTCAGCTGTTTTTTTCGCTGCTGCGTCAATTTGGCGCTGATTTCCGCAGGAGCTTCTAACTCTCTAAGATATGTTTGAAGATTTAATTCGCTTTTGAGAATGTCGTTCAGTCTTGCGAGTTCCATTTTAAGCAATTCGTTTTCAAGAAGGCTTTTGGAAAGCTCTTCCTGAACAATGATTTCGGGAGATAATTTCTTTTCAGAGTAGAGTTTAAGTTGCGCGTAAGACTCCCATAAGGGACTGAAAATGGATGCGATAGAGCCTCTTAACGATTCAGTCACGTGTTTTGGCAGGCTTAACAGCAACAAAAGCGTAGCAATTAAAATCAGATAAGGGGTGTTGGAGCGCCGTCTCATTGCTTCAATACCTTCGCGATAGAACTTGTGACATAGTCGAGATTGGAGGGATTCAATCCCGGAATACTGATTCTTCCATTATCGGGGAGGAAGATGGCAAACTCATTGCGCAATCTATCCACAAGAGGCTTTGTTAACCCTAAAATAGAAAACATCCCTTGCTGTCCCGCTAAAAAGGAGAAGTCAGTTTCAGGAATTTTTTCAGAAAGCTGTTCGATGAATGCTTGACGAGTTTGGTGGATACGCTTACGAATCTGTTGCAATTCCCGCTCCCACAATAGCCGAAGCTCCTCATTAGCAAGAACTCTGCCGACGAGGCGCGCAGCAGTGAGTGGAGGATTAGAATAAAGCGCTCGTATGGTGGGTTTAAGATGCGTTCCCAATGTTTCCGCGATGGTAGGATCTTTAGTTAAGGCTATGAAACACCCTCCACGCTCCCCATAAATCCCGAAATTTTTCGAGAAAGAGCAAGAGATGAAAAGCTCATGGCCATCTCGAAGAAATTGTCGGATAGGGAAGACATCTTCTTCCAAACCCTTTCCAAACCCTTGGTACGCCAAATCAAAGAAAGGGATCACTCTCTGTCTTAGAAGGAGCGTAGAGAGCTCTTTCCACTGATCTTCTGTAGGATCGATACCGGTAGGATTGTGGCAGCACGCATGTAGAACAATGACACTTCCGGGAGTCATCCGTTTGATGGCGTTTCTCATTTCCGAAAATGACAGGCGGTGAGCAGCTTGATCGTAGTAAGGGTAAGTGAGCACATTCATTCCTGCACGAGAGAAAAGAAGTTGATGGATGGGCCATGTGGGGTCGGAGATGTAAGCGGTTTTAGAGATCATCTTCGATAAAAATTCGGCCCCGATACGTAAACCGCCCGTTCCCCCAATCGCTTGGGCTCCAAAAAAGCGATCTCTAGGGATATCACAAAGGTTAGGGCCAAAAATCAACTTCAGCGTCTCGTTAATCAATAAGGGGTTGCCGTCGATAGTTTGGTAGTCCATTTTGAGGTTTTCTGCGTCTAATTGTCGTTCTGCTTGCTGAATGGCTTCGAAAACAGTAGTGTTGCCCTCTTCGTCAGCGTAGACTCCAACAGACAAATTAACCTTTTCAGGTCTCTTATCTTGTTGAAATAGAGTCGTTAAACCAAATATCGGGTCGCTGGGCAACGGATCCAACGCAGAAAAAAATGACATCATGACCTCGGGAGTAATTTGTACCTATTATATATTAGTGAATTTTTTTGAAGTAGGTTTTGTGTCGCGAAATTTGAACCTGCCCCGGTTTTCCTCCGGGCGCTTTCGACACAAACTTTCGTTGCGTGACGACAACTTCGGATTCTCCGCTTTTTTTGGCTTTGCTGTACTCTACGGCGAGAGCCATAGCCTCTTCGATAGTTTCACGATCCGGATTTTCATGCCTGATAACAACGTGAGAACCGGGAATTCCTGCGGCATGGAGCCACCAATCATTGCCGTGGGCGATTTGAAAAGTGAGTTTGTCATTTGCTTTGCTGCTTTTTCCCACATAGATGGGGATTCCTGACGATGAGGTGAACTCCTTGTATGGGAGAGCTTCTTTTTGCTCTTTTAAAGCTTTCTTTTTTTCGATTTGTTGGGGAGAAGGAATCCATTGCTGCAAAAAAGCTACTTCCAGAGTTGTTTCGACAAGCTTTTCAGTCATCTTTAACTGCTCGATCTCTTCAATCTTTGCTTTCAAATGCCTTTCAAGGTGGGGAATCGCTTTCTGCAACTTCTTTGCAGTTTTGAAATAGAGCGAAAGATTGCTCTGAGGGTCTAGTAGAGGCTCTAATGCGATGCTGCGAGGCTCCATCTCAGCATTCCAATCCGCTACCGCAATGGATTGCATCCCCTTTTTAATTTCAAAAAATCGAGATTGAAGCAGCTTGCCTTGATGAAACCAATCTTCCCAATTGTTTGCTTTGTGGAGCTGCGCTTCCCATTCGAGCAGTTGTCTTTCCAAACGTTTTAATTTTCTGGAAAGAAGCCTTTTTACTTGCTTTCGAAGCTCTTCTAAATGGATTTCATTATCATGTTCTGACATACTCTCAACTATAATTGAGTCGAGATAGAAAATCGAGGTGAATTTTGTCTTTGAAACAAGAACTGGAGTCGTTGCATGAGGGAACAATCACAGTGCGTGGGTTCCTTTACCCCGATAAAGAAGGGGGGTGGATTTTATCCGATGAACCCAACCTCAAAAGCTGTTGCGTGGGATCGGCGTCGAAGGTGATGCGACAAGTCTATTTGGATGGTGACATCGCTTACAACAATCCCGGAGTTGTTGCTACTGTGAGCGGTGACCTGTCGATTGACCCACGCTATTCGTCTTCAGGGGATCTTACGCAATACTATACCCTCAAAAACACCACCGTTGTCCCCGATGCAGCTGCCGGACTCGATATGGGATGGGGAATCGTCTTTGCAGCAGTCGCAGCAATCCTTGCGCTAATACTCTACTTTCGCTCTAGAACTATTGGAGATTAACGTCTAAGAAACGGAACAACTCAACGCGGAGACGCGAAGGCGCTGGGACGCGGAGAAAATTTTATAGTGATTCCCCTTGTCTAGACATTACTCACAACTATATTCCTCTATAAAAAGAACTCCGCGTCTTTGCGTCTCCGCGTCTCCGCGTTAAGCTGTTTCTTTCATTGAATATTCATTGTCATTAGCACAAGGAGTGTTAGGAGAGGTCGGTTTGTTCGATGTGGCTGAGGGGGGCGCCAAAGAAGCGTGTCGCCATCGCTTCAAATTTATGCGGATCATCCGATACAAAAAAACGGCTCACTCCCGATTGCGCAACACTTCCGGCGAGATGCTTCTCTTGCAATAACGCCTTGACCTCGTTGGCACACGCTTCTGCCGAATTAATGACTGTCACATCTTTCCCCACAACTTCTTGAATCTCCGCCGCTAGCAAGGGATAGTGCGTGCACCCTAAAAGGAGAGTGTCGATAGATTCCTTCAACAAGGGTGTCAAATACTCTTTGATAAGAATTGTTGTGGCTTCATGGCTTAACAGCCCTTCTTCAATCAAAGGCACAAACAGAGGGCACGATTGAGCGAACACTTTTGCTTCTGGGCAGTGCTTGATGATTTCGTTTTGATAAACACCCGATTGGATTGTCCCTGTCGTCCCGATGATGCCGATGCGGTGATTTCGCGAAGCTTGTAACGCTGCTTTAACGCCGGGTTGAATCACTCCGATAACCGGAACTCTAAAAAGATGCTGCAAATGTCCTAACGCATAAGCTGTTGCGGTGTTACAGGCAATGACGATACATTTTACTCTGTGCTTTAGCAGGAAAATAGCGTTTTCAGTAGCGTAACGAAGGATTGTTTCAGCACTTTTTGTTCCATAGGGGACTCTGGCGGTATCTCCGAAATAGACGATGTTTTCATGTGGAAGATGACGGGTCAGCTCTTTCACAACAGTTAGCCCACCTACTCCAGAATCGAACACCCCGATGGCGTCTTGAGTCATGACTCCGGTACCTGCAACTTTTGACCGATGATGATCTTGTCGCTGCTGAGATTATTCAATTGCCGAAGGTTTTGCGTTGTGGTGTGGTGTGCTTTGGCGATTTTTCCAAGCGAGTCGCCGTTTTTTACGGTATACGCTTTTGTGGAGGAGGTTTCTGCAGAGATGTTTGGATTAAATGAATCAATAAAGGTTTTTAAGGCATCTTGAAGCAGACTAATTTGATGTGCCTGCGATTGACTCTTTTTTTCCAGTTCGATGATTCTATCTTGAAGGGATTTCAACTGTCTTTCTTGCGCTGTCATCCCTACGTTGACTTGATTTTTCTGTTGCGATGCATTCTCTTGGATCATGCTGCGCAGCGAATCGATAATAGCTTCCTGATTCACGAGGCGCTCCTCGAAGGTGCGGAGCTCTTCCTCGTGATTGTCGACCATCATCCTTACGGAGTCGCTAAATAGTGCGATGGGAAGACAAAATAGTACTAAAAATCGAATCATAGCGCTATCTTACGTACAGTTTGAACTCGGCACGACGATTTAATGACCATGCATCTTCGCTGCTATCGTATGCGACAGGGCGCTCTTTTCCATAGCTGATGGTGAAGAGATTGTCCGGATTGACTCCCTCTTTTACAAGAGAATTACGCACGGTATTAGCACGACGAGATCCAAGTGCTAAGTTGTACGCCTCGGGACCCCTTTCATCGCAATGCCCTTCCACAAATACGTATGTGTTGGGGTTGTTTTTCATGTAGGAAGCGATTTTCTGAACGATTTCCTGATTGTGAGTCCCCTTGATCATGCTGCTATTGTAGTCAAAATGAAGCGTTTCAAAGACGTTACGGGCGCCTGCAACGCTGTTCGGATCACGGAAGCGTTCAATCCCCGGAACAGGGCTGCCTGGGTCTCCCGGTGAGTCTTTTGGCTGCGGTGAAACGTAATCTGCCATTGCGATTTCGTCGGGGTATTGGTTGTCAGGAAATGTGACAAAACCTTGATCTTGATAGCCTGTCTGTGCGTATTGCCCATCTTCAGGCCAGTAAAATTCTTCTCTAGATAATCCCTGCCCATAGTCTGCGCGTTGACCGCCAAGGGCGTAAACGCCTCTGCTAAGATAGCGTCCGGCAGTTTTGGTATCATCCCAAACTTCTCCCGTGTTTCTACCGCAGCTAGACATGAGTAGTGCCATCATTGTCAGCAATGTGGCGAACGTGATTGAAAATCTATTCATAAGTCCCCTCGCATAACTCTCTGAAGAAAGTGATACTAGCACAATGGGGATAATTTTGCACAAGGATTATTGAGAACGATGGGTCTTGTTGTATAAATCACTACTGAGCCTCAGAGATCACTGAGAATAAACGATATAACGATACAACGATAAAATGATGAACCTTAAGTTTTCCTATCTCATAATCTCTCAGTATTCTCACTGGCTCTGTGGTGAATGGTATAACTAGGTCGAGCGAAGCCAACCTCTTGAGGTCCAGGACTGAAACCACTTTTGAAGGTTTTTTCCTGCAATATTAACGATCTCTCTTTGTTGCTTCTCTAGCCATTCGCATAACTTCATAATTGTTTGTGGCGTATTAAATTGCTCTAATATTAGATATTCAGGAAGGGTGACTTCCGTCCATCCAACGTCTTTTGATCGCGTTCTTGCTAACACAAAATAGTATTTTTTCTTTTTCGATAGCTTTGGAAAAGGGTGTTCAATCCAATGTTCGACCGGATGGGTCAACATTTCCATTCTAAATTTACATAGGTCGTAGGGGAAGGCAAAAAGTTTGACATGGCTTTGTAACGATAGCTCTTGGTGAGTAAGAGCGCTTTCATCCGCAGCGGTTAAAGAGGGGGCTTCTTCCGCGACAAAGCTGTCGATGAAGACGTAGTCAAGCTTCACCGCATTCAGTACCAATGCTTTATCATCTCCGTGATAGTTCTTGTCCATCCACTCTTCTAGACGATCACCTAGCGAGTTTAACGACCATGTACGGGGAGGGTACGCCAAAAGGTAGGGCTTTGCAATTTGCTCGTTAAAGTCATGATACCCAAATAATCTCACTGTTAAGGGGAAGGATTCGTGCAGAATTCCTAGTAGCCTCCACCAGTACTGCTGGTGGTACAGCTCAATCCGTTGATACGGCTCCAATGTTGGACTTGGTGCTATGAATCGTGCTGCATCTTCCCGGATCGGTTTTCCAGAAGGGGCGATAGGGTTGATTCTGCTTTCGGGGTCTATTCTTTGAGAAATGACCGTTCCAAACCATTTTTGGGTGTCGACGAGGGTTGGGGGTACTTTGGTATCGTATGTCATGCGAGAGCTCCGGAGGGTGACGTCGAACACAAACTCTTTTGGAAGGCTTTGGCTTTCAGGGCTTCTTCCCAAGTTTCTTGGAACGAAACGAGGTTGTCGTCCCACTCTAAAAGGGTTGAAACACCTTTGGTGCGAGGATAAACTTCTCCGTACAGCTTCCAGACTTCATCACAAACATAGTTGTCGTGAGTGTCAAGGATGTAGTCTCCACAATCTTTATGCCCTGCTAGATGAATTTGAAGGACGCGATCCAGCGGGATGTTATCAACATAGTGCATGGGTTGAAATCCATGATTCCGACTAGAGACGTAGATGTTGTTGACGTCTAGCATCATGTAAATATTTGCTTTCTCGACGACAGCTGAGTAAAACTCCCATTCCGGCATTTGATCTTGCGAGTAAGCGACGTAGGAAGAGAGGTTTTCAAGAGCAAAAGGGAGTTCTAAATAATCTTGAACGATGCGAGCTCGTTCAGACACGTAGTCGATCACTTCTTGAGTATACGGAAGGGGCAGTAAATCATGGTAGTGGGCGCCTTCTAATCTTCCCCAGCAGAGATGATCGGAAATCCACGGCGTTTTGGTTTTTCTGGCAAGGGCTTTGAGCCTCTTGAGATAGTCGAAATCAAGGGGATCGGGGCTGCCGATCGCCAATGAGACACCATGCTGAACGACGGGATAGCGCTCTAAAATTTTTTCAAGGTTTTCAAGCGGCTTACCGCCATCGACCATAAAATTTTCGCTGATGATTTCAAACCAGTCAATCGCTGGCCATGTGCTGAAGATGTCATCGTAGTGAGGGATACGGAGACCGATACCGATCCCCAAGTTGGGAATTTCATGAGTTGTCATGTCAAGGACCTGTGTTGTGATCAAAAAAAGGGGAGCGCGTTTGCACTCCCCTGCATTTCAATGATTATTTCGTTAAAGCATTACGCTTATCTTTCATTTTTTCGACAACAACTCTGACGGCTAGGTTTTTATCGGAAAATGCGCATTTTCCTTGTCCTTTGCAGGATCCTTTTCCGGCACAGCTATTAGTTTCTGTCTTACAAGCATTTAATCCTTTACATTCGTTAGTGCCGTTGCAGCGTGCACTGGCAACTAATCTTGTAAGGGCTTTTGTTTCAGGCGACATCGCTTGATACGCTTTAAGCATTTCGTCGTTGAGCTCTAATGTAAGCTCGTCGTCTGTCAAAACATGATACCCAACATTCTGGTCGTTAGGGTTGTTTTTGGCATCATCTTTCTTCGAATTATCTTTTGGGATAGGTGCAGGTGCTGTTACGGGTTTGGCATGTTCGTTATCGGCAATCGCAGCACCGCCGCAACCACTCTTTCCGCCACAATTTCCCGCTACTGCTCCACCACAACCACTTTTTCCACCGCATTTTTCTGCAACTGCTCCGCCGCAGCCATGCTTACCACCACAATTTCCTGCAACCGCTCCGCCGCAGCCACCTTTACCGCCGCAGTTTCCTGCTACAGCACCGCCGCAACCGCTTTTACCGCCGCACTTTCCTGCAACTTTTTCTCCGTGGCTACACTTGCTTCCACATTTGTCTGCAAGGGAATTGCATCCTTTGCCTGGTAGTTCGGAACCCGGATGGGTATCTTGTTGAAGAGCCTCAATGCCGTTAGAGGTAAGGATACCGCTGGCAAGACCCATTAGAGCCAATTTAGCGAATTCTTCTTTTTTCATGAGAGACTCCTCCTAAAAATACATTAAATAAAAATTGCGCGACCGGGAAAATATACAGTTTCCCCGGCGCACATAATTCAACAATTACTTCGCTGGTGTTCCTGTTCCTGCGCTTCCTGGAGCGTTAGGAGCCATGTTGTGGTTAGGAACGTTTGTTGGAGCTACTTGAGAAGCAGCTTTTGTAGCGTCTTGTTTTGCTTTTTCAGCAGCTTGACGTAGTTTCTCTTGCTCTGTTGCTGCAGGAGAAGCAGCTTGTGCTGGAGCTGCAACTGGAGTGTTTGCAGTTCTTTCGTACTGGTAACGGTTTCCGTTATTTTGTGCAGCTGTTTGTGTAGCAGAAGGGCTACGAGCTCCACAGCCGTGAGAAGCTGTTTGTGTAGAGGAAGAGCTACGAGCTCCGCAACCATGAGAAGCTTGTACTCCAGATGTATTTTGGTTACCAGGTGAAGCTTTTGCGCCACAGCCGTATACAGTATGTCCTTGAGGTGCTGCAGCACAGCTTCCGTTAGCAGGAACAGGGCGTGAAGCGCAGCTGCCATTGGAAGTTCCGCCGTTGCTTGACTTGTGTCCGCAACCTGTAGAACCGCCGCATCCTGCAGCGATGATGTTGGAAGCGCTAGAAAGGTTAGAAACATCGCTTGCTTCTAAGGAGTTGGATCCGCTTGTTGCTGCGATTCCCATTACTGCTAATTTAAATAGTGTTGACTTGTCCATGTGATCTCCTAAATATTGTTGTAAATCGTCCCTAACACACCAAACAACGGAAGCGTTAAAGATTCTTTTTGATGGTTTAACTTATGTGTATCAAGGTCGATTCGATTTATCAAGAATTTTTTTTACTCTCGCTCTTAAACTGCGATTGCGATTTTTCGGCCGGCATATTCGACTTTACAAATGAGGGAATTACGGATAAAATGGCAGATTCAAACTCATCCAATAGAGTATAAATGCATCTAATTACAGTTTTTCTACTCTTGATTTCCCACTTATTATTTGGTCAAAGCGGCTTGGTTTTAAAAAATCAACAGCCTAACTGGAAGATCGATGTCGTAGAGTCTTACCCCAACGGGGCGCCTCTGCGAGTGGAATTTTTTGCTCCCATTCCCAAGAGTGTAAAAACAGAGAAAGTCAAAGAAAAACTGTTTTCCCCCTTGGGAGCTCTCGTTGAAGAACGAGACTTCAAGGATGGAATACGAAATGGTACTACCATCACTTACTACCCTTCGGAAAAAATCGACACCATTGCTCTCTATAAAGATGGGTTGCTCGATGGGATTTCACGCACTTATGACGAGCAAGGGATTTTAAGAAATAAATACTCTTATCGCGATGATCTTTTAGAGGGACCGTACGAATTGTATTCTGTTGGCGGGACTCTTATAGAGAAAGGGATCTACCTTCAAGGGAAAAAAGAGGGAGAGGTGTTTTCTTATAGTGTTGAAGGTGAGCTTGTTAAGAAGGAATTGTGCTCCGGTGGACTTCTCCATGGCGAACTTTTAGAGTACTATCCAAACGGAAATCCTAGCGGCATCTGGCATTACTACCGTGGTCTCTTACATGGCGACTCCAAAAAAATTGCTGCTACCAAATACTCTCCCCAAAGAAAAGTGGTAGAAGAGCAAGATTTCCGTATGGGACAACCGTGGGGTCTTCATAAAAAATACCGTGACGGGGTGGTTGTTTCTGAGGAAACCATTTCTGTAATCTCTCCATTTGTAACGAATGATGAATTTAAACTTTCGGTAGAAGAGCCGGTCGCACCTCCTGCAGCAGAGCGTTCTCATCCCTCTCCAAAGAGTGTTAAAAACGGTAAGTATGAAACATTTTATGCTAACGGCAACAAACGCTCCCTAATCGAATATAAAGAGGGTGTCCTTCACGGAAAAAAAATGTTGTGGGATCTCGAAGGCGATATCCTTGAAGACGCTCTTTTTGTCGAGGGAAACTTAGAGGGGCGTTACCGTCGACGCGAACTCGACGGCTCCGATCGCTTATCGCATTACAAAAATAATCAGCTTCACGGACTATTTGAGGTCACTCACCCTCCCCACGACTTTTTTGGAAAATTGAAAGCCATTGAGTGCTATTACGATGAGGGAGTGTTGGAAGGGGATTACATCGAGTACAATATCGCCGGAACTAAAACCGCACAAATCCCCTACAAGCAAGGAAAACGGGAAGGGAATGCTCTTTACTTCAATGAAAAGGGAATTTTGTCACGCTCCGTTCAATTTGCGAATGACCAACTACACGGAAAAATGGAAGAGTACTTTCCCAATGGGATGGTGCGCTCGGAAGTGCTATTTCAAGAGGGGTTAAAAGAGGGTCCTGAAACTCACTACTTTGATCACGGCGCAGTAAGAAGTGTGACGCACTATCGAAAAGGGCTGCAAGATGGTGAGAGCAAGGAGTGGAACTCTTTGGGTCAACTGATTTATGAGGGACATTTTACCGCAGGTGCACGGAAAGGGGTATTTCGACGTTATGGGGATA
This sequence comes from uncultured Chlamydiaceae bacterium, assembly GCA_945957185.1. Taxonomy (GTDB): domain Bacteria; phylum Chlamydiota; class Chlamydiia; order Chlamydiales; family Parachlamydiaceae; genus CAMFKA01. The sequence goes on from CAMFKA010000004.1 coordinate 11,417, forward strand.
ACGGTGAAGTGACAAAAGAGAGGATTTACGAATGAAATCAACGACTCCACGTATCCGCTGTGTGCGTAAAATACATTTTTGTGCCGGTCACCGTGTGATGAACCACGAAAGCAAGTGCGCAACACCTCATGGGCACAACTACTACGCTCACATTTATGCAGAGGCGGATGCTTTGGATGACTTGGGTAGGGTGATCGATTTTTCCGTGTTAAAAGAAAAAATAGGCTCCTGGATAGATCTGAATTGGGATCACAATTTTTTGGTTTATGAAAAAGATGAAGATCTTATTCGCGCGTTGACTAGTGTTAACGGTAAAAAAGCTCCGTTTATCTGTCCGTTCAACCCCACCGCAGAGAATATGGCTCTCTATCTTTTAGAAGAAGTTTGCCCAAAGCAACTGGAAGGGACCGGAGTCACAGTCAATAAAGTCATCTTGTATGAGACTGAAAATTGTTATGCAGAAGCCACAACTAATAGAGAATAAACGATGTCTAATCCTCAAGGAAATTTATTTCATCCTTTTCAATTAATCGAAAGTCAAGCGACAGATTCTGAAAAAATCCAAACGATCCAATACCATTTTGGAAAGATTATGGAAGCGCTAGAGCTCGATCTCACCGACGAATCGATTGCTAAAACTCCTCAACGTTACGCTGAAATGCTTGTTAAAGAACTTTTTGTAGGGTTAAATGAGGAGCATTTTCCTAAAATCACTGTCCAAGAGAATGAGTTTGGCTACGATCAGATGCTTCTTGAGTGCAATATTTCCATTAAAAGCGTTTGTGAGCACCATTTCATCCCAATTCTTGGATGCTGTCATATCGCTTACATTCCTAACAAGAAGATCATCGGTCTTTCAAAGCTCAATCGCATCGCACAGTACTTCGGAAAGCGCCCACAAGTTCAGGAAAGATTGACAGTGCAAATTCGAGATTCGCTTCAAGAGGTGTTGGAAACGGAAGATGTTGCTGTCGTTATCGATGCAATGCACCTGTGTGTTAAAATGCGGGGTGTTGAAGATGAAGATTCTCTCACTCGCACAACAGCATTGTCAGGGGCGTTTTTGACTAGTCCGTACCGTAGCGAGTTTTTGACTGCCCTCCCTACGCTGCAATCATTTAAACTGTAAAGAGGTTGCGATGTTGAAATTGTTTCGTCAAATCGTTTTCATTGCTATTTTAGGGGTTTCATTCTCCCTTTCAGCAAAACCATTTGTTTCGGCAAAGTTAGCGGGGCAGTTGGGAAATCAGTTTTTTCAGATCGCTGCTGCATACTCTCTCGCATTGGATAATGATGCTGAGGCCGTTTTTCCGGATTTAGTGCACAACAAAAAATATGGGATACCGGTAAATTACCAAAAAATATTTTTTGACTTGAAAGTGAAGACGAAACGAGATGTGGCATACGTCTACAAGAGACACAAAGCTTCCTATGTGCCGATTCCCTATCAATCGGATATGGAAATACATGGCTATTTTCAATCCGAAAAATACTTTGCGCACCATAAAAATCAAATTCTAAAACTGTTCGCAATTCCTAAAGATATTCACGAATACTTAACAACCACTTATGAAGAGGTCCTCAATGCTCCTTGTACTGTTGCTATTCACCATCGCTCTTACTTGAAAGAAGACCCCCATCAACATTTTTACGCACACCAAAATAGAGATTACTACTTAAAAGCTATTGCTCAGTTCCCTGAGGATGCTCTTTTTGTGGTTTGTTCGAACGATATTTTGTGGTGTAAATGGATGTTTGCAGAGATCCCTCGTGACTTTGTGTTCATTGAAGATGAACCGTACTACAACGACCTTTATTTGATGTCGCTATGCAAGCATAACATCATTTCAAATTCGAGTTTTTCATGGTGGTCTGCCTACCTGAATTTGAATCCGGAAAAAATCGTTGTCGCTCCAAAACGGTGGTTTGTAGAATCCACTCGAGAGTCATCTGAAGATATCATTCCCGATAGCTGGATCACGCTGGACGCGGGATAGGCTATTGCCAATCAATATTCAGTGAAAAAAGCGAGTTAACGCGGAGGCGCGGGGACGCAGGGGCGCGGAGTTTTTTCTTTCATAAAAGAATATAATTGTGATTTTTTTAGACAATGAGATCTCACTTACCATTTTCGAAAAAACTCCGCGTCCCTGCGTCCCCGCGTCTCCGCGTTGTTGCTATTGTTCCTTGAACGACCGCACAGGCACGTAGTTATATTTTTACGAAATATTGTTCGCGAAAAATCACCCTTCCTATAGAGTCATTCTCAAATTATTCAACATGAGGGGTTGTATGTTCACAAAATCTATCGTTTCATTCATCCTTATACAAGGAGTCTTGTTCTACAATACACTTTCAGCCGTTATTTTAGAGGCTGATCATTTTAGCGAACTGTTAAATCACCTCAAGCCTAACACTCTGGTCGTCCTTGATATCGATGACACCATCTTGGTTCCTGCACAAACGTTGGGTTCCGATGTGTGGTTCGTCCATCAACTAAAAAAATACCTGACCACAAACTCCCCTGATGACGCTCTCGATAAGGCTTTAGCTGAATGGGAGGCGATCCGACATCTTACCCAAATGAAGGTTGTCGAAGAGGGCACTCCCGATATCATCAAAGAACTGCAAAACAAAAATATCACTGTCATGGGACTGACGACGCAAGGGCTTGCATTGGCAACACGCACTGTAAACCAATTGCGCGATGTGGGTGTCGATCTTTCCTTGACGGCGCCGTCGAAGGAAGATCACTATTTCATCAACAAACACGGCGTGCTGTACCGTCAAGGGATTTTATTCACGTCAGGAACTCCAAAGGGCACTGCTTTGACAACGCTTTTAAACACGATTCAATTCCATCCCGATCATATCGTCTTTATCAATGATAAGCTCACACACTTGCGCGATTTGGAATCGGGGTTTTTGGGTGATAACATTGCATTCACGGGACTGCGCTACAGTTACTCTGATGCTCGTGTCGATAGCTTTGATCCAAGAATTGCCAACATCCAATGGGAACGCTCCACTTTCGGACGCATCCTTTCAGATGAGGAAGCAAAGGCTATTCTTTGTTTGGAGTGACGCTAGGCTGAGTGTGAGGAGCGATAGCAAGACAACGCGGAGACGCGGGGACGCAGAGAAAATTCGAAAAAAGTAAAGGGGATCGCATTGTCTAGAAAAATTCACATTTATATTCTTTTGTAAAAGAAAAAACTCCGCGTCCCTGCGTCCCCGCGTCTCCGCGTTATCCGGTCCCTTTTGTTGGATGTTAAGTTTCAATCACATAAGAAATGTAATGAATAGGTCGAAGCCTTTGCTAGGGATGCCCTAGCTCTACCCCGCAACTTCTTTAGCGTACCGTTGAATGCCGTGACGGATGATCTCCGTCATCTCCATCTTAGATGGGCAGACAAAGGTGGGTAGTGCAAAGTCTTCGCTATCGACTTCTAAGAGCCCGAAGGTGTCAGCCAAATCGAAATCTTCGGCCATGACGGCTTTAACAAGCTGCATGGTCGGTATGGATAAGGGTTGCACTTTTTCGTATAGCGTAGGATCGATGAAGGGGCGGTGCTCTCCATGCTGAGAGGTGGTGAACGGGTACTCTCTTTCGGTATTATTTAAATGCCCGCTTAGATAGGCTCCACTGATCGAATACTTATCCATTCCTAATCTAAAGAAATGTAAAAATTCCCTTTCTGTGCTTTCAGGGATGGCACAAAAAACAAAGTCCCCATAACCCAAGAATCCTTTAACATCAACTTTATGGCCCATTAAGGGGTCTCCGGAAATGAGACGCACTTCCCCTTTTTTCAATCTTCCCGCAATTAAGCAGCCGATAGGGCATCCACACTTCACTTTGAAATATCCTACGCGATCGGGAAGGAATCCGGGGCCGGCTATGCTGATCACTTTTTCATTGAGAATGTGCCCTTTTTCGAGAAGTGTTCCGATCGATACGACATCGTAAGCATTTAACGTCCAAATGCAATCGTTGACTGATGCGATAGGGTCGATATGTTGAATGTGCAACGAATGGTTTGCAACGGGATGTGGACCTTCGACGGTGTGCTTTGAAACGTTTTTAGCATCAAGAAAGGCTTTTGATTTTGATTCGGCATGATACACTAAATGGACTTTGCCGTTTGTAAGCTTTGCAAGGGCATCTAAACCTGTTTGGAACTCTTTCTCTTTTCCTTCTACTTGTAGTTCTGCCGGAGGAGCAAAGGGGGCGGATTCGACTGCTTTTATAAAAATGGATCTAGGTTTTTTACCGGGATCTGCGAGTCGAGAAAATGGGCGAGAACGGATGTTGACAAAACATCCTCCAACGAGCAATCTCTCTAAAATAGCTTCTGCGGTGCTGTTTTCCGGTTTCAGTGGGGGATATTCGACAAAGGCCTCTTGTTTCGCTGTGTCGATGACGATCTCTTCTAGAACTCTTTTGTGACCGCGGACGATATCTTTTACGGTACCGGCAGAGGGGGATACCCAAACGCGGGCTTCATGTTCTTTATCTTCGGCAAGCGGAGTCCCTGCAAGAACTTGATCGCCGGGTTTGACGAGAAGGCGCAACTTTTGTTCTTGGAAAGAGCGTAAATCTAAAGCTACTTGAGGGGGATGAATCATTGGTGTGGATTCTCCGCCGGGGATAAGTGTTTTGATCCCGCCTTGCGGTTTTCCTGATAAGGGGATATCTAAACCTTTTTTAATTTTTATATGTACCATAATGCCCCGGTCCTTTTGTCATTTAAGTCTTGGGTATAGCAAATTTTGAGGTTTAACTGAATAACTTTTGTGCGTTTGGCAGCCACGATTCGTTCCCTATAGTCGTCGCCGGTCCGTGACCGGGGTAGACGATGGTGTCTGCAGGGAGCTCGCTGAGCTTTTTCAGTGACGGCCACATTTCATCCGGACGTGCCGTGGCGAAAGATAAGTTTCCAATGGAGCCTTGGAAAAGGGTATCACCGGAAAATAACACTTTTTCATTAGGGAAATAGAAGCAGACTCCGCCGGGAGTGTGTCCCGGTGTTTCGATGACGCGGCAGAGATGAGAACCAAATGTGAGGGTCTCTTCTCCTTGAAATAGGTGATCGGGAGCGACCCCTTCGATGTGGATCCAGCAAGGGAGGCCGTCGGAGCCGGGTTCAATGAGATTGTCTTTGTCGCGCGGATGGATATAGATAGGTAGACGGTATTCGGCTTTTACTTTGGAGACATCGGCGATGTGATCCCAATGGGAATGGGTCAAAAGGAGCGCGATGGGAGTCAGCTGATGTTTACGAAGAGTGTTTTGGATAAGAGAATAAGATTCCGGAGCCGGGTCGATGATGAGAGCTTTGCTCTCGTCGAGAACGGCGATATAACAATTTGTTTCAAAAGGTCCCGATGGGATTGTATAGATATACATTGCACGGGAGAGGATTCGAACCTCTAACCTCTCGGTTCGTAGCCGAGTGCTCTATCCGATTGAGCTACCTGTGCACGGATATAAAGAGTATCGACATTTTACCTATTTATTGCAACCGGAAATTGTAGATTATTCATTCTCATCCAAAACCAATGGTCCAAAATGCGTGACGATCCCTTCGCTTAACTGCGTCATGACGCGGTTGTAGGTGGGATATGAGATCAAATGATCTTGCCAGAACATGTTTTCCCACGATTGCAAATAGACCACGTGTTCTTCTTCAAAAAAGAGGGCTTTAATGTAGTTGTAGGGTCCTAGCAAGCAGACGCCATCCCATCTGCTAATGTAATTCAGTGTCTCGCCAAAATATCCGGCAGGAATGATTTGCGGAGAACCGAAAGTGAAAACTTTTATCATTTTTCGTTCTTCTTCGGTCATTAAACCTCCCGCAACATAGGTGTCGGCAGCGCCAAGACTATGCGCGTAGTGGATGATGGTGCCTTCTCCGTCAACACCGCCCATCTCTTCGATCATCTGCTTCCAAACTTCGGCTAATTTTGTGGCGTGTTCAGTTACGTAGCTTCCTTTGACGACAAGGCTGGCTTTTAAAATGTCTTTAATCCATCCGTTTGACTCGCGAAATACGTAATGAACGTTAGCGTTTCCGTGCATTTTGGATAGATTTTCCAAATATTCAAGAACTTCTTCAGGTGTGTTTCTCATCCCATTCAAGTAGGTAATTCTGACGTGATTGCCGAGTTCTCCTTTTCCTATGACACCAATTTGGCTGTCTTCTCTCCACTCCATCAAATGATTGAGGGTCCAACGCAACCATGAAACCTCCTTTTGCATGTCGGGATCGGAGGGGTCGGGAGTTTGTAGCCATTCGACAAAAGCTTGGGTAGAAGCGGGAATTTGTGTAAAAAAATCGGAAAGAGTGTCAAAAAAATGAGTGATTGAATTTTTTAATTTCTCGGTATACGCCTCGGATTTTGGGCTCTCGTGGGTGTTGGTTTGAGCTGCGGGAGGCTGCATCTCCTCTTCTGTTTTATGCGAGTCTGTCCAAATCGGCTCTCCATACTCATTATACTGATAATGTGCTGTTGTTTCGTTTGGAGTACCGAAATTTTCGATGCTTTTTTCGATTCTTCCGCAAGGGCCAAAATAATTTCTTACAGTTGAGGTCTCGTCCGGTGTCTCTTTTTTCCAGTAAAGACAGTTGCCGTTTCCGTCGTAATAAAAAGTTTCGGTAGAGAGGAAGTTTCCATCCAAATCGACGGCGAGTTTAGTTTCGAGGCGCCCCATAGCGTTGAAGGTGTATGTTGTGGAGGCGGACTCATTGGTAGTTTGAATTTGACGAACAGTTTGCCCTAATTCATTTACGGTATAAGAGTCGATTGAGTCGCCGGGGTACTCGTCGGACTTGTGAATATTGGAGGAGATCTTATCTGACCGCCCCTCGTCGATATGGTAATTTTCGGGAGTGATGGTGGTAACGTTTCCATGTCGGTCTGTGACACGAATAAGCATAGTGCCATTAGATGCATGGATGAATTCTCGTAAAGTGCCATCGCGGTCGATCGAAGATGTAAATCCTCCCACGGCGGGATCGAAATATGCCGATTGGAATGTTCCGTCGGCATAATACATTTTTGAAGCGATATTGAATTCGTTGTACTCTGCGATCGTGGCATCACCATTAGCATCGCGGTATTCGACAAGGCGTCCAAGTTCATCGTAGATGCAGGTTTCATAAAATTGTTTGACAACACGTTCATCGAGCTCGACAATGGTGTACACGGGGGGATAGATGATGTCGGTGATTTTTCCGCTTTCGTTTCGTACGATTTCGGTTCTGTTGCCGTAAGCGTCGACTTCATCTTGTTCGAGGTTGATGAAGGCCATCAGGGGTTGAGACAAGAACAGAAAAAGGATGAACAGCAGTTGATTCATAATTACTATCCTAGTTATAGGTTAAATTTTCTGAAATCGATGGTGATTAAAGTGAAGGGGGAAAGGGAAACATAATTATATGGAACCTGCCTCTTTTTTGCAATAGGAAGATAAATGAGTATAGTAATAGTTGGCGCAGGTGATGTTGGTCTTTATATTGCTCAAATTTTATCTAAAGAAGAACATAATATTATTCTAATAGATAAAAATGGAACTAAGCTGCAACAAGCCGCAAACCTCCTCGATGTCGCCACTAGGGAAGGCTCCGGCACAGACTGGCAGATGCTCGACGATCTACTCGAACTCTCCCCCGAACTTTTCATCGCCTTGACCGATGACGACGAAACCAACCTTGTCGCTTGCTGCATAGCTAAAAATTTAGGTTACCCTCGCACCATCGCCCGCGTTCATGATCAAAAATATTTGAATCGCACAAGGTTGGATTTTACTCGTATTTTTGAAATTGATTTTTTCATTTCTCCGGAGCTATTGGCAGCAACAGATATTTTGAAACATATGCTAAGTCCGGGTTCCGTGAGTACCGAAACTTTTGCTCACGGCGCTGTCCAACTCCGCACGCTTGAGGTTCCGGCTAAGTGGCGAAAATCAGGCGTCCCACTTAAAGAACTTCAACTGCCGGAAGGCGTTATCATTGGTCTGATCTCCAGAAATTCACATAAACATTTTGCTGTGGGATCTCCTCATACAGAGATCATATTCCCCCACGGCGATGATGTGATTCTTCCGGAAGACGAGGTGACAGTGATCGGAGAAACCGCTGTCGTTGCTGACATCCATCTTTTTTTTGGGATCGAAACCAAACCAATTAATTCAGTGGTGATTGGAGGGGGGTCTTTGACAGGCTTTCACCTCGCTCGCATGTTAGGGGAGTTGAATATTCCGGTAAAGATTATCGATAAAGATTACGAGCGGTGTTGTCAGTTGGCTCAGATGCTGCCGGAAGCGACGATTGTGCATCATGACGCGTCCGATCTCCAATTTTTAAAAGAGGAAAAAGTCGGGCGTTCACGTGTGTTTGCGGCTTGCACTAGGCATGACGAAATCAATGTGATGATCGGTTTGTTAGCAAAAGAGGCCGGTTGTGAAGAGGTGATCGCTATTCTCTCGAATAATAGCTACCAATCGCAAGCGAAGCATTTGGGCATTAATTTGGCGATTTCGCCGCGACAAAGCGCTGCTAATCATATTCTATCTCAGATTTTGACAGGAAGGGTCACTTCGTTAGTCTCCGTCTACGATAATGCCGCTGAGATTATGGAAGTGAATGTTTCCGCCGATTCTAAAGTAGTGGGAATTCCACTTTCAGAATTGGGACCGCTCCTTCCAAAAGACTTTTTGATCGCTATGATCCAAAATCGCGGCCGTATTATGGTGGCAAACGGTTCGCGAATTATTTCCCCTTCCGACACTGTCATTGCCATCACACACCCTAGACATGTGGAAGATTTGGAGAAAATTTTCTGATGTATTATCGCGAAATTTTCAGAATTTTAGGGGTCTTCGCTTTAGTGTTTGCGGGGATAATGCTTCTTCCTCTTGCGCTAGCATTCTATTATCAATTTCATGTCGACCCTTCACTCCATCCTCAACCCCACTCGGTTGTCGGATTTGTGTTGTCAATTGTCTGCTGCTTAGCTTTTGGAGGATTTTTTCTGTTTTTGGGAAAAGATGCCGAAGGGCAAATCTATCGAAAAGAGGGACTCGCTTCCGTCGTTTTGATTTGGGCGTTGGCTCCTCTTTTGGGTGGCCTGCCATTTTACCTGAGCGGAACCTTAGAAAATCCTATCGCAGCGTATTTTGAGGCCACTTCCGGGTTGACGACGACAGGGTCTACAGTGATGCAAGCGAAAGCGTTTTCTCCCGACACTGGTGAGGAAATTTCCATTACCATGACCTTTCAGGGAGTGCTTAACACCACATACACCTATTTCGGAACAATTACTCCTGTTAGAGATGCCGTCACAAATAAAATTGTTTTTGAGGGCATAGAGGCAGTTGGAAAGGCTCTTCTCTTTTGGCGTTCGTTTCTACAATGGTTGGGAGGGGTTGGAATTGTTGTCTTGTTCATCGCGGTGTTGCCGGCTTTGGGAGCCGGAGGCAAGGTGCTATTTCAAACCGAAGTCCCCGGACCTGTAAAGGAGGGGTTGACTCCGCGCATACGGGAAACCGCCATGCACCTTTGGAAAATCTATTTGGGCCTCACAATAATCCAAACGGTTGTTTTGTTATTCACTTCTCCAAAAATGGAATGGTTGGATGCGATTACCATTACTTTTTCAACGCTATCTACGGGTGGTTTAAGCATTCGAAATGCCAATATTGCCTTTTACGATAGTGCCTCCACAGAATTTGTGGTGGTTCTATTTATGATTTTTGGCAGCATCAATTTTTCCCTTTTTTATCAGGTGGTAAAGGGGAAGCTCTATCGGTTATATGAGCCCGAATTCTTGATTTATATGTGCGTGCTTGTTGTGACGTGCTCTCTGGGGGTTTGGACGCTTATGGGCGCTCCGCAATCTCCGTTGGAAGGGATTTCCAAGGGCGTTTATAACTTATGGGAAGCTACTCGTTACGCAGTCTTCCAAATTGTGTCGGCAATAACAAGCACAGGTTTTGCGACTGCAAATTACGACCCGTGGCCCTATCCCGTGCAGGTGTTAATGCTAATAGTGATGTTTATTGGCGGGATGTCCGGCTCTACGGCAGGCGGTATCAAAATTATCCGCCACTACATGATGTTTAAAATAGGGCAACATCAAGTGGAAGGATTGTTTCATCCCGAAGCGATCCGTAAATTTAAAATCGGAAATAAAGAAGTGGATTCCACAGCTATTCGCAACTTGTTTTGCTTCTTTTTACTGTGTGTTTTCTGTTCGGTTCTGGGAACTTATTTATATGTTTTGAATGGGGAAGATCCGGAAACTGCTATAGGGCTGGTGGCGTGTATGATCAACAACACGGGATTAGCCTTTAGAGTGGCAGGTCCGATGGGATCTTGCGCTTTTATGAACGATTTTGCTTATCTGCTATCGTCTTTTCTGATGATTGTGGGACGTTTGGAATTCTTGGCAGTCTTTGCCTTTCTGGTGCCTGCGTTCTGGAGAGAGAATTAAAGGACCTATAATTTTCTAATAAAGAAAATCACGATGACATTTTATTAGGCAAAACGATATTATCATTATATCGTTCCATCGTTCCATCGTTCCATCGTTGAAATAAGGTTTTATGCACATGAATAGCGCGTTTGTTATCACACTATCACCAAATTCTACCGTAGACGATGTCTGGGAATCTCTTTCTCTCCACGATGCGGAATTTCTTTTCAGTGAAGAGGATCAAGATCATCAAAAAATTTATCTGATCTGCGATCGCAGCATCCTCAACCACCCCTCGATCATCGCTATCGAACCGTACACGATCCCCGAAATCGATTGGTCAGCACAGTGGGAGGGGAAACATGAACTCTCTCTACAGCCGTTTGGACTCCCTGAACATACGATACAGATGGCTCCGGGAAAAGGCTTTGGCGATTTGTCTCACCCTACAACAGCGCTGGTGTGCAAACTCATGAAAGATGTCGTTCCTGGAAAAATCGTTCTTGATATTGGCTCCGGAAGCGGAATTCTAAGTTTTGTCGCCTTAGCAATGGGCGCTAAAGCTGCATTAGGTTTGGAGATCGATCCTGACGCGATCGCTCATGCCTACGAAAACGCAACGCTTAACGCTATGAAAGCAGATTTTTACCTACCAAACAATCTTCCGCAATGCCATCCGGATGTGTTGCTCATGAATATGATTACATCGGAACAAATGGTTGCGTGGAAGTCTTTGTCGTGCCCTATCTCTGATGCCATCCTCATCACTTCAGGGGTGCTGCAGGAGCAGCGAAACGAATATCTAGTTTGGGCTAAAAGCCTGGGATGGTCTCTACAAGACGAAATGGAAGACGACGGATGGATGGGATTTAAGTTTCACCTATCAAAGACCTAAACGAGCGGATTAATCAAAAAAATCTTCTAAAGTGAGTTCTTGCTGAACAAGTTCAGCGGAATATCGATTTTGCTTTAGACCGTATGGCGTGATAAGCGTTAAAAATATAGTCTTATTTGTTTTGGTTTTCTCGCGGAACACATCGATTTTGCGCTGCAATTCATTAGCATAATTTGAGTCTATGGTGAATTCTGAATGATAAAACTTGATTTCACATAGATTAATGCAATCGTCTTTACGGTCGATGATGAGATCGATTTGAGTTCCTTTTTCCGATTTATTTTTGGGCTTATACGACCATTGCGATTCTGATGTTAATACCGCTGCTATTCCCAATTTTCTTTTGATTTGAATAATGTGTTTAAAACAAATGCTTTCAAACGCATATCCGGCCCATGTTTTCCAGCGAGGATCGCTTGACATTTTCAACCAATGATCTCTATCATTTCCTAAAACAATACTGCTTTTGATAGAATCCATCCAAGATAGATAAAAATAGGAATATTCATCGACCAGCCATATTTTTTTGTCTTTCGTTTTTTTTCCGAATTCAGGGCATGTTGTAATGAAACCCGAGACTTCTAATTCATCTAAAATACCGGTTAATTGACCTCCAGAACTAACTTTAAGAGCATCTACAAGATCCTTTTGATAGACTCCACTTTTTTTCTTTGCTAGTTCTCTCACAATTTGCATGTGACTTTGAGAATTTTCAAAAAGAGACTGATAAAGATTGTTAAATTCATTCACAAGTTGCCCTTGAGGCATAAAGCAAAGTCTATTAATAATTTGCGCTGTTGATTCCCCCTGTTGTACATATGTCAAATACTTCGCTATGCCTCCAATACTCATATACAATTCCACAATCTGCTTACGAGATAACTTTACATTTTGTGATTGAAGATATTTTTCTGCCTCTCCCAAACTAAAGGCGTTAAGTTTTATGACTTCGCTCAGGCGACCATAAAGACCACCTTTGTTGTTGATAATTTTTTTGATGATCCAATTAGCTGCAGACCCACAGACGATTAAGATCACATTATTTAAATGAGAAAGATATTGATTCCAAATGTATTCTAATGCCTGCAAGAAGCCTGATCGATTTGACGCTAACCAAGGCAATTCGTCGAAAAAAATAATTACTTTTTTGGTAACATCAACCTTAACGATCGCTTCTTTAAGAGCATACAAAGCTTCGTCCCAATCTTTAAAATCGTCGAATTTTGCTAAATCAGGAAACATATGTACGAGTTCTCTAGAAAACTTGTTCAGTTGCGTTTTTTTATTGCTATTAGCGCTTCCGGTCACGCAAAAATAGACTCCTTTATCTTTAAAATACTCATGGATAAGGTATGTTTTCCCTACACGTCTTCTTCCATAAATAGCAAGAAACTCTGCTTTTTTTGATTGGAATAACCGTTCAAGAATTTTGATTTCATTCGTTCTGCCGAAAATTGTGTCGCTCATATGTTTCCTCAACCACTGTCTAATTTCATTTTACCATTTTTGGCAATAAAAACAAAAAGATTCCGCTGATTTGACATGTCAAACTAGCGGAATCTGTCAAAAAAAAGCACATTCCGCTGATTTGATGCATCAAACTAGCGGAATGTATGAAAAAAACATAGATTCCGCTGATTTGATGCATCAAATCAGCGGAATCTATGAGCAGGGGTTAAAAATATCGCAAGCGCTCATGATGAGGCCTCGCGTACCAATATTTGTGGAGTAATCGTTTTGAAGATACTGTTTATATTCACCCCAGGAACCTCTGTTAAATATGGAAAGTAGATCACCTTGCATGGGCCAATAAAATTTCAATTTCTTATATTGCAGGTCGCAAGGGAGCTCTTCGCTTCGAATAATCTTTACAAGCAGATCTCCCACATTAACACCCGTTGCTAAACCAATTTCGACAGCTTCGCCCGGTTTGGGATCGATGTATAAAAGCGTCAATCCTCCTGTCTGGGGATTTTCCTTAAATTTTATAGAAGCAAATCCGTTCCAATTCAATGCATCGAGAATTTTCTTTCCATACTCCCATACGATGGGATGATCGACTGTTTCTGCTGCTGTGCAGATTCCGCCGGTTGAGGGGAACTGTCGAATGATTCTGTAAATATAGTGACGTTTCAAAACCCCTTTTTGATAAACCGCATTATAAGCGTAAACAGGCCCTTCCATATATTCTTGAACGATGGGAGGTTTCTCGTTTTGCGAAAAGTGGTGCTGAATTCGATAAAAGCGCTTTCTTGCCTCTTCAATATTGCGAACGGGGTAGACGATGTTGCGGTCCGAATCTAAAGCTCCTTTCATTACCCAGGGAAAGGGGAGCGGAATTTTCAACAATCCGTCAAAGGAGACAGGATAAAAGGTTTTGAGAGCATTTATTTTGAGTTTGCGTGCCAGCGCAAAGGTGTCTTCCAAGTCAAGAACGGTTTCAAAAGCAGGCGCGGGTGGTAAAACGGCGTGTGGATGATTTGCAAGCATGACTGTTTTAAGTGAGGAATTCCCTACGGGAATTGCGAGAACATGTGAGATCTCTTGAATTTTTTCAGCGAAGGATCCCACTACAAAGCTGTCATAATAATGATGAAATACCCATTGATAAGACATTTGGAATCGCGAGTGAGGTTTGGTAATCCCTACGATATGATAAGAGGGGTCAGCCGCCTTTAAATAAACTGCAAGGGCGTTAGACTGCCGATAGGTGGCATCTGATATCAGAATGGTACCGCCGCTCATAACCCCCTTAAATCGCTAATAAAGCAGATGGAGTTTACGACTTCGACCCTGCAATTTTTTTTAGTTTGGCCCACAATAGCTCATAGGTTCGGGGAGTTGTAAATCGCTTCTTCCACGAAATCGCCGTCTGCTTTCCTCTCATCCAAAGAGACGCCGGCGCATTAGTGCACGACCCATTCACAATTCTAGCATATGGCTTCTTTTTTCGTATTTCTGAGGCTACAGCTTTTTGCTTTTGCAAATCCAGAACGTGGTCATTCAGTGGGTTGTCCAAATTGTAGACATGCAAAATCTCATGGACGCACTTAATGGAATCTCCCGCCATTTCTATCAGAGGAAACATAATCGCAAAGTCCCAAGCTGTGCGGTAGTAATTGCCGGAGCTGTCTTTTAAGTCGTTTTTATCCAATGCTTTCCATAAAAAATGCTTAAAAGTGCGTAAATGAGAAAAAATCCACTCTCCTTCTCGATTACCGAATTCATTCTTTTGCGGTGGGCGGCAAAATCCAATTTCCCAACGCGGGTAAGTGATGAATTGTCCATATGTCAGTGAGACATTTCCTTCCGAATAAATTTTATTGAGCTTTTTTAAGACATTTTTATCGTACAACCAATCATCGCCATCCAACATGATGATGATGTCTTCATCGTTTGGTTCCAAAAGAGCGATGCCATCCACGAAATTGGCGACGGCGCCATAATTAGTTTTTCTGTAGATCGCTTTCCACCCATATTTTTTTTCGTATTCTCGAATGATGTCTCTCTGCTCTTCTTGAGTGGAAGCGTCATCAATCATGCAGACGTCGTAATTTTTATAGGTCTGGCAAGCGATGGAATCGAGAGTTTTTCTTAACCAACGAACGGTATTGTAGGAGGGAATAACGATTTTAAAGTGAAACATTGCTCTTTCCTTTCTGCTTATATTGTGTTACGC
>CAMFKA010000005.1 GCA_945957185.1 uncultured Chlamydiaceae bacterium
TTACATTATGTGCTGCGACTTGTCGCAGCTTTCACTTCGCGCGACTTGTCGCGCGATTTAACGCATCGACAAGTCGATGCAAAGGAAAGCTGCGACAAGTCGCAGCACTCCAAATTTATTCGTCTATCGACCTATCCTAAAACTCTAGTCACTCCTGGTGCATCTTGAAATAGCTTTTGCTGGAATGACTTTTTGAGATTTTATGTGTCACTTTGCGCTGAAAGCTTTTTATTTTATTTTTAGCCACCAAAGTGTCTAGGACATGTTTCAATTCCGATTGCACACTTACTATTTTTTCCCACTTTTCCTCCTGTATTGTTTGCAGTACCTGCGTAATCTCATTCGGGTCGACAAGACGACTCAGTGGCTCATCGATAAGAGTTTGATGGAGTATTAATTTTCGAGAGTTCGATTCAAAATCAAGCGTTTGTGGCTTCGACCAGATTGCCGGATCCAAAAACATCAACCCATAGAGAATAAATTTAGTGTTGAAGTGTTGATTTTTGCGGGTAAATTCATTCAAGATTATGAGGTGTTTACATGCCAACAACCAATAGTAATGAGGATTACTATCGAAGGCTCCATTTTTAGCTAAGCAAAAAAGCATTCTGACATAGATCTCAAGGTCATTAATGTGACAAGAAGGAAAGTTTTGAATAATCTGAATAAATTTTGTATTTGCCGTGATCATTATGGTGGTGATTTGTTCGGCAGCGCTTTGCAATGCGGGAGTTTGCATGTTTAAAGTCACCCCCACTATTTTTGCGATTTCGTCGTTTGATGCTCGGATGTAATAAGACTCAAAATAACGCTTAAATGGATTTTCCAAATGATTTTGGTACAAATATTTGATAATTTTGACTGCTTTAGAGGGATCTTGCCACACATAATGTTCTGTTGTATGCAACATATCCAAAGTTAATGTGTGGCAGACTATGGTAGTGCTCATAGCATACTTCTTCAGCAATGCCATTGGAGCCTTAGTGTCATCAAAGCTATAATGGATTGGCAATTCAAACCGCAATTTCGAAAAGTATGTGTTTTGCGCTTGAGTGACTAATTTGAGAGCTAAGCTTCGATACACCAGCAGACACCTTCCGAAGTCTTTAGGTTGTCCTATAAAATCATAATCGAAATGAAAGAGATCTACAAACTTGATGATGCTAGCATAATCTTTCCCTGCGGCAATAGCATCTCGTGTGATTAAACCGTTGATGATCTCATAAGTAAGTTGTATTGGAGTTTCGGGGCGTAGCGCCCAGGGTTTTTCAAAAATCCGTTTTAGGTACATTTCTAACGATGCATAAAAATGATCTTTCGCGAAGACTGTGAGAATTTTAATGATATATTTGCAGGCCAGAGGGTAATTTTGATGTAATTCTACCATCATATTGACAAGGTCCAAAAGCCCCTTCCACAAAAGGTTGCGGCATGCTGAAGACATATTTGGAATATGTTTTTCGAACACAAAAAACAACAACTTGATGTAACCTTTTTTATTCTTTACATCGATCTCCAAGTTGTCGTCTGCGACGGACGCGCTTTCCGCAAATAAGCATTCAATAAAACTAGATGTTAAAGTGAGATGCTCCTTTTTTAAATAAGCAGACACATGCGGATGATGAACGATATCGCTAACCATATGAACAGTAGAAATTAAAGCTCCTTTGGATTTTACTAGGTTTGTCAAATTCATTAAAATGGTCTGACGGTGCTCATCGAAGTACGTGGGATTAGAAGTTTGTCTTATTATAGTGATTTGAGAGAAGAAATCCTCCATCAACTCTTTTGCAAGTGGATAATGCTCAGAACGAGGGTCGCAAAAGATTACACGCAAAAACGAAATAATCCAAGGAGCGTTGTCGAAGATGCTGCAAACGGTTCGGATAAATTGAATTTGTCGTTTGCTGCAAAATTCTGAATTAATTGCGAGTGTTGCTAGTGTGTGCAACAACAGCATCGCTGTTTTTGATGTTTGTAGTGCGGGGTATCGTTGCAAGCGGAAGAGCACGTTGTCATAGATGCTACAGTACCAATAGTCACTGATCCATTTATCGACGCAATTTAATAATAAGAAATCGACTTCGAAAAACTTCTCCAAAGTAGGTGTGCTAAAGAAAACAGCGTGAAAGGCGCAGAGGTCATCGCTGACATCACTATTCATCGCATTTTGAAATTTTGCATACAAAGTTCTAATTAATTTAGGCGCAAGAGACTTGTACACTTCATTACCCATCAACAGGAGTATCAGGTTCAATTGGTTAGGGCTTTTAATCAATTTTAATGCCGTTTCTTCAGAAATATCATCGACAGTCAATTTGGGAATCAATACTTGCCAACATTCAGCTCTGGCTGAAGGGGATTCGTTTAATAATTGCGATTCCTTTTGTTCCCATAGCAAAATATCGAACGCTGATCTCTTCAAAGGAGCAACATCAATGCGATTCACTTCGTGTAAGATCCGAATCCAAATTTGATGATCCGTTATCTTTGCCTGAATGAGCAGCAAGAGCGCAGATTGGACTTCCATAATGGATTCGGAAGGAAAATTAAGTGATTGACAGAGAGTCTGCAACTGACGTTTACCTTCATCTGTCGATACTTTGAAAAAGGTGTTTGCAGGAAAGTACATGATTAAACGAATGAGTGCATTAGCTTGACTGCTAATAAATAGGTCTGTCCACAGAAAATCGATATTTTCGATGACGCCCTCGTACTCTTGGTATTGTATCAAAAGTTGTGGGATGGGGGAGAATTTTTTAATCGCGTGTAGCTTCATTAGTAGCTGAGGGATAATTTGGACAAACAATTTGGGATTTGTTGAAACTTCTTGAAGTCGTTCATACCACTCTAAAGCACTATCAACAGATTGTGAGGCTATTGCGTATTGACAGATTAAATAAGTGACGTGTTCAGGAAACTGTTGAGATGTCGTTTTAGAATAGTTGTCGGCAATTTTTATTATCCCTGTTTTCTGTTGAGGGGAAAATTCAGGATTGCTTAATGCAAATTCCACTAAAGGGATCAGATCTGCGATTTTCATTTTTTCCCAGCGGAAAGGTACGTCAAAAATATGCAATTGAAGTAGGAAAGAAACGCATATGCCCGGAGATTGTGATAAAGCTCTAATGATATCTAAAGCGCAAGTTGATAAATTGTCTAATAGCGTGAATCCTATCGGTTCGGACGGAGACCATATCTGATGAGTTAAATGAGCAATGCCATGACAATATTCAGCTTTACGATCGAGTGGGACGCGGCTATAGAACATTTGTAGAGCAGTTAGCAAAAAGTCGCGATTTGTACTCACATAAAGGGGTTTGGAAAGTCTTGCAATATAACCGATAAGTTCCATATGTATTTCCAGGCATTGTCTTGGGAATACATCATGAATTTTGGGATAACTACAAATTTCAAAAAGAGTGCTGACTGTTCCTGCCACACCATTTTGTAATGCTATTTTTCCTTTTTCCCACACCTCGTTCAACAGCTTTTCCAAGTGAGGGGTGATGCTTTTTTCGAAGGAGGCATCAAAGATTGCGAAGAGAGGTTTTTTGGTTCGCTGAAGGTCGCGTCCTTTTAGAGTTTGTGATACAGCGTCCACCATGCGTTGAAATTCAAGTGGAAGGATTTCGTTTGAAGCAGTGCTTTGAACTGGGAATGCCATCTGTCGAAGGATGGGGAGGTGCTTTTGAAAAATCAACTGAAAGGGGTGTCCATCGTGAATCGCTGCAACTATCTTTTTTCCTAAAGTGTTATCTTCAAGCGCTAGTAAGCCTCCTACAATATGTAGAAATACATACTCCTGTTTTGTTGTAGAGGTTGCCCATTGGATATTGTCTTTACACAATCTCTCTAGAATTAATCCCAGCTCCACAATCCGCTTTTCGATAATATTGTGATAGAAGGGATTTAAGAATGGAAAGAGAACCTTAAAATAGAGTTCGTAGCAGAATAAATTAAGTGTTTTAAAGCCTTCCATCGCGTTGATAAGCAATGAGACTGCTTGTTGAGGATAGCTCTCTCGAAGTGTTAACAAATGCGAGGTTAATAACTCACGATAGGTGGCTTCAGGTAACTGTGTTTGAAAACGGGGTAGCAGTTGCGCTAGTTTTGTGGCTTTTGCGGTATTCATATTCTCAAATAAAGCGGAGAGCCAAGTGATAATAAAATGTTGCTCCGGCTCTGCAATGCGATTTTCGTGGTATCGTTGGTAAGCTTCTGCGTAACTACGATTTAAGCAATGCCCAATCAAGGTTTGTAACGACTCATTCTCCATTTCGATGTGGGGAATCATCTCCAAAATAGCGTTTTCGGTAACAGGAAGGGGTTCCATCAAATGCAAAGCAAGCAAGAGATAAAAATTGATTGTTTTGAGAGCGGGAGCTTGCTGGTGCCGCTGTTTTAATACGCTTTGTCGCAACTCTTTCCAATTCGTTTTAGGGGCGCTCCACCCATCTTTGATGACGGTAGGGGTATTGAAGCGGCCTTGTTGCATAAATGCCCTGACGGGCATTCATGCAAAAATAAATCAAGGTTTTCACCCTCTCGCTCGCTTTAAGCCACCGCTTCCCACACCGAATTAGGCATCCCTAAACTTGTCATCTTGTTTATAACCAAACACTTAACAATCGCTTCTACACGCTGTCTTTCCCATTCACGGCTTCTTATGTTTCCTCCTGTCAGCTGTTTAATCCGATACATCGTTGTCTCCGCAAGCGACCTCCTATGATATCCCTTTAATATTTTCCACAACCTTCTTGCCTCATCCGTTCCTCCTAATCCCTGAATCTCACACACCGCATCATCTCTCTTCTTCAAGGCGTTATCTTCTGTCCCAGGATGAATTGTAGCCCCTCTCGGTGGTGGAATAATCGGCTCCGCCCCCTTTTTTTCAATTTCTCTCCTAAACCCTATCCCGTCATAAGCCCCATCTCCAAACACTTTTTTAACGCTCTTAGGAACCTTTTTTATCATCTTTGCTCCCGTCTGACCATCTCCAGAACCTGCCCCGTTTGTAGTCGTCTCTGCTATAATGATGTATTTACTGTCTGGATCTACTCCTACATGTAGCTTTCTCCATGTTCGTCTTTTGGATGCTCCGTGTTGCTTAACTTTCCACTCTCCTTCTCCGTATACCTTAAGTCCCGTTGAATCAAATACGATATCGTATGGACGTTCTGAGCTTATCTTCTTTAGAGCCTTGCCCAACGCCTTCGCTCTTCGGCAAATTTGCGTGTATGAGGGTATTTTTAATGAAAGACCTAACAGTGAAACCAGTGAGAAAAGGAATCCTACTAACGCTCTAAGTGGTAGATGATACACTGTTCGGATTAGCAGGGCACAAAGGATTGCGTTGTCTGAGTATTCCTGTGGACGTCCTTTTTCGCCGGTATGCTTGACGTTATTCCATTGATTGATAGCATCTTCAGAAAACCAGAAGTTTATACTTCCACGTTGAATGAGGGATTTGTTATACTCAGGCCAGTTTTTGATTCGATAACGCTTCATGAGGCAGCTCTTTTAGTGTTTTGGTTTACACGAAGAGTTTGCCTCAATTTAAATTTTTAATCTACTTTTTCACAAATGCCCGTCAGGGCGTTTATGCAACAAGGCCTATTGAAGCACATGTTCCGTAGAAACTGTTCAATAGGGGTTAAATCTTTTAACTTTAGACAAAGAACAACAAACTGTTGGTACGCTTGTGTGAAGTCCACCTGCATCTGTAGATGGAAAGGGGTTCCCATGTTTGAGGCATACTGTAATTGAACACCGTATTTCTTATCGTTTCCGCTATACACTATGCGGGCAGAGACTGCGGGATCAAAGACAAAAAATTGTTGAAGAAGTCCCGATAGCGCTAATAGAGTGCGAGGGAGGCGTTGAATCCCCTCCTGTTCCGTTGTCAAAAGAGGGTGCAAGACTCCTAAAGAAGGGTGTATTGAGATGAGCGTGACACCGTTCTCATAGGGCGTCCAAAAGACTTTGGAATCACTTGCGGTCATGCTTTCTCCAAAAAGAAATGCGACATTCATCGCGTTGAAGTAATCTCCGGCAGGGTGTAGTGCAGGATGCCCTTGATTAATTTTTTTCACCATTTTTTGAAGGTGAGCGCCGAGAGTTTCTTTTTTTGAAAGCTTAAATTTATTTTCGCTAAGTTTCTCCCAGAGCGACTGCTCCCAGATAGCATACCCTTCTGTGATTGCGAATGCTTGCCTTACGATCCCTTGTGGATTGAGATCGGGATAAGGGTTTAGTCGCTGCAACAATTCATCCATCAACCCCTGTAGTAGATGAATCTCTCTACATTCAGGGAAGAGTTCACCGGGTAACTCTTTTTCATGTAAAACGGCTTTACATGAAATTTCGATTGCGCGATGACCATACAGAAATAGAGACTTCAATTTATTGTAGAAAACGAACTCAAAAACATTCATGCGCAAGTTTAGGGAGATGTTTTCTTTGTTATTCAGATGCACATAGGGAGTCCACTCCAATACAGATTTGCGCAATTTACCTTTGATCCTATTTTCGTGGTCCCTTCCGACCTTTAAGAAGTCCATCGCAAACTGGATTGACGTGTGGCATCTGAAATCGTAATCGGTTCGAGGACGCATAAATCTCTCTTGCTCTTCCGGTGAGAAAAATCGTTCCGGATTCTCGATATTAAGGGAGCGTAAAACTTCCACATAGTATTCCCAACCAAGCACCCAAATAGCTGCGCCGCCGATTAGGAATAGGTCATCTACAGCATCTCCATACATTTTCTTGAAAAAATCGATGCATTGTTGAAGGGAGATCCCCTCATAAACGCAAAGGGTGTGAAGCTGCTTCAGGCGTGCAATTTGAGGAGCACTTAAGGGAATAGATTTCCAAAGCGATTTTGCTTTTTCTGTAATCACTCCATTTTCATCGACAAGACCTTTTGCAATCAATTCTGTATGCAATGATGTGCGTCCTATGAATGTTTCGTGTGAAACGGTCGTGGGATCAGAGGAGCTGCAGCTCGGTAAAGCAGAGGGGTAATAAAGCTCTTGAGCATTGGAAGATGCGGTAATAGGAATTGTCATAAGTTCAACCAGTTGTTAGGTTTGTCCGGATTTTGAAAGGTATTGATAATCGATGTTAGAAGAGCGCTATTTTTAAATTCAGTCTCTTGCGAAAATTTTTGGATTATGTCGAGTGATTTTTGAATTATCGTTGATCCTTGAGCTAGCAAAGAACCTACGCGTTTATGAATAAGATTTTGGAATATGTAAGAGTATTCGGGATAAAACTTGTTCGATGGACTCATATCAGCTGTTATTTCGGGGTGAAGTGCAATCACTCCCATTTCAATGAGCATAAGAGTGGGGATCTTTTTCTCAATTACACGATCCAACAGTAAATCAACCGCCTGTCTCGTGTAAAACCAATATTTTTCCGGATTAACATTGAAAAGTGTTATAAATACAGATGTTTGCATGGAAGTGATAAATTTTCGAGTAGCATGAAGAGTGGCATCTGCATCTAGAACTACAGTGTCGTTTAAAAGTTGATTAAATTGCGTAAAGCGCAATTCACATATTTGACTTGATAATGCTATTGCAAAAGCAAAATGCACAGATTCGCTTGAGTGAAGCAGCTTAATCATAAATTTGCTTAAAACAACTTCAAATCTAAGTGTCATTTCTTGATCTTTGTGCGTGATTGCATTCGTGTTTATAACCATATCTAAAAAAGAAGCAATGATTTCTACAACTTGACCGATCAGGATATTCTCAAAGTAGTAATTTGCATTCTCAATCATATGCAACAGTATTTTTATATTTGTATGCCTTCCTCCTACAATTAACCGCTTTGCAAAATGGTAGGGACGCTTATTTCCTCGAAGATAAAAATACTTGGGATCTTGAAAAAATGGATGATCAGTATTTGCCCTTGCAAACATATCAAAAGACTTGAAAAGTTTGAGCAATTGCGGATCAAGACCAGATGCTTCATACTGCATTTGGGAACGTGCACCAAAAATGTAATCATCGACGATATTAGCAAATTCTCGCATGCCCTTAAAACACTGTAACGATTCATTAACTAATAAAAAGTGAAAAAATCTACATAATAATTTCAGTTTTGAGGCATATTTTTGACTTTTGAGGATATTGAGCATCGTATTGATGAAAGCTCTAACATTCGTGTAAAAGCATTTGCCCGCAACCCCTGAAGAATATGTATATTCACAGATTTCTGTAAAAAAGGCGTAGGGGTTGCTTTCTGATTTTTTGTTCAGCTCACAAAGAAGCGCTTGATGTGTATGAGTAAGGACCGTATTGGTCCAGATTGTTTTCTGAATATCAATGTCGAACGAAGAATCGATAGGAAAAAACACGTCTAAATACTCTCTTGTGTGCTCTATAGGAATAAATAGATCTTCATTAGGTTCTGAATCAGCTGCGATGACCGTGTGTGTGGAAGCTGTTTTTGCTAACGTTTCTAAAAGAGGCTTCCAGTCAGCTCCAACAACCTGTTTTGTCTCTTCCATCAGCAGAAGACGGTAGATCCACCTGAAGTGTGTTTTTCCTCTTTTCCCTATGAGAGAGTTTAAATTAATACAAAAGATGGTTTGATGTTCTACATTTAATTCTGGAGTATTCGCTAGGTATCTTTTTAAGACGTTTTCTATTTGATTTTGTAAATAGATAGTGCGCGAATCGTTTCCAAAAGCAATTACAGGGTTCGGATTCACATATAACATCGCTTGCAACATGCTCACTACAAACCAAAATTGATCACCAAATTGATGCACAAACAAGTCAAAAGAAGCGTGTAGATGTTCAGCGTGTTGCAGATCTTGTAATTGAAGCAGAAAAAATTGTGCGATCGCATTATGAATGTATTTATCATCACTATTGATCGTTTGTAAATCGTTTAAACGCTCCATCAATCGATCTTTGATACAGTCAAAAATTTCTAAAGTTAAGTGTTCTTTGACAGCTCTTAGAAACGTTAAATCGAAATACCAAAGATAAATATTGCCAACGGAGCATCTGGGAAGCCCGTAAACTGTTTGATAAATTTCTAAAAGTGCGTTACCTTTAAACGGAAGGGATTTATCAACAAACTGATTCAGTACTATTGTCAAATATTTAAAAACCATTGGATCAATAATCTTTTGTTCGGGAATCCAATAAACAGTTTGTAGGAACGGAATCGATTGCAAGCACGTAATGGCAAAGCTCTCAGAAGTTCTACACCATTCATGCGTTAGATTATTAAAGCAATTTGCGCGCTTAGATCCCTCTTCAATGAGGTTGTCTGTGACAGCAGAACGAAACAGCTGTACGCATTGAGCAATCGATCGTTTTGACTTTACAGTTCGTAGTCGATAGCACAAACCGAGCCATGAATCGTTCAATTGTATTTTGAAATGAACAATGAGTTTAAAAAATCGGATCCAAACAGCATCTTCCGCCATAGAACTAATCACCAGTTCATTTCCCAAGCATTTCAAGATTAAGAAAATAGTATCACGTTCAAGCGAAGATGCCTTTTCCATTTCCAAAATTGTGAGAATTTTATCAGGATGATTTCTAATGAAATTATCAGAGAGAAAGTGGGCAAGCGGATTGAGATCATCAAACAATTCAATGCATTGAAAGAGCCGAGGAAGCAGGAAATGTGAGGTCTTTTCTTCTTTTAAAAGCGTTAGAATCGCGACAATTTCATCCTTATGGTTCTGATGAAACGGGTGCTTGTGCTGAAGGACTATATCTAACCACTCCACGCCATCCTGATACAAATGAAACATTAGACACCGCTTTGAAAAGAGTAAAAGCAGGTCATTAGAGAGTGTTGGATGGGTTTCGGAATACATTTTTTTGGCAATTTTCAATTGAGTCAACTGTGTGGGCGGTGGGGCTTCAGGTAGCGTTAATACGCGTTCAACAGTCTTAAAAACATCTTGTTCGCCACGTAAAAGATTTGCTAGACCGGCGTTATAGAGCTGCGTCGTTAGTCGTGCTCGCGTCTCTTCATCCTCACGCAGTGCTGAAAGCATTTTAAGATGATGTGTTTGGATTAATTCGCGACATTCGACTGTAAGAGGGTGATCCCCGGGAGACCAAGACAAATTGAAAATTTGGACAATCGTTCTTGTATAGCTTTCAAGCAATCTTTTGGGAATCTCTTTGTAGAAAAATTTAAGTGACGCGACTAGAAAATCGTGATTTGTGGTTGTACGGTATTTTTCGCATGAGCATTCCATCAACTCTATCAGCTTAAGATGAGCTTCTAAGCAAAAATATAGGTAGTGCTGTATAACAGTTTCGTTGTGTATCAATTCAAGCGCATACACAAAGGAAAACATATCGGTGTGGACTTTGCCTTTTAAACAGTCCCATAATTCAAACAAAACTTGTTCAATCACTGCTCGCGTCGTTGGCTTATGGTGTGTGCTGATAAGCTGACGAGCCTCTTTAATCGCGCGCTGATGGTTCTTCTTTGCGATCCATGTTTTAACTTCTTGGATTTAATCAAGACATTCGGTTGGTATAGTCTCCGCTTTAATAACAGGAAAAGCTTTTTCATTTAAATAATGCAAGTGGATGCCTATCAAGCCTGCCAATGGGTGATCTTTGCCTAACTCCTTTACAATTTCGCCGCCGAGTGACTTTAAAACGGGGTCGTCATGATCCAGCAAAGCATCAATGATATGAAGTAGTACCCTCTCACGCGCTGTTGTAGAGTTTACGCTCTGTAAGCATTCTCGCAATATTCGCAATAACATCTCGCCTAGTTTCGCTAAGTGTGCTTTAAAGATCGGTTGATATTGAGAATTGATGTAAGGAAATATGACTTTACAGAACAACGTAAAGTGCTGTATTTCCAGTTTTTCGATTTTACAAAATGAGTGATAGAACAATAGGAGTGCTTGTTCAGCATGACTTTCAAGTAAAGCTTGAGTCGTTTTTAGTAATAATGTGGTAAATTCGGTATCTGTAAGATGCTTTTGATATCTTGGAAACAATAAAACCAGTTTTGAGACTTTTACAGCCTTCAATTTGTACAGCAAAACTTTGATCCACTGCTCGACACTGCAGTTTGTTGCGGGAGCCGCTAGATAGTGTTGACACCATTGAGCATGATACCCCCCTAAAGTGCGCATCAAGGGAGCGTGACAAGAGGTTTGTATTAAAGGAACATGTTCTAATAAAGCATTCTCGGTAACAGGAAGGGGTTCCAATTCATGCAATGCACATAAAATGTATACATTCATTGCCCTTAATGCCTTGTGTGAATGATGCAAATGATTTAACACCCGTTTGCGCAATTCACGCCACTGCATTTGGTGTTGCTTCCAATGATCTTGCAGCCGACTTCGTCCCTCTTCGTTTGTTTGCTTTAGAGGTATCAAACTGTTAACAAATCCTTCCAAAAGACTTTGGTCCTTTACGCGAACGCAATAGGTGACTAATTTTTCGTACGCAAGAGTGAGGGACCCTCCTGTTTGCAAACAAAGCGTAGTTCCATCTTCGGCCGTAAACTGCAATTGATAGATGCATTCGTCCACACCATTGGTGAACAACAATTTCGAACAAACACGCTCATCTAAGGAAAAAAGTTCCCAAAAGAACGCAGCTAATGGCAGTAAAGACGAGGACAGCAAACTCCCTTTTTTCCATAAGGACGCTAGAAAATAAAGTGAGGGGTGTAGCGAGCGTAAGTTGTTTAAATCAACATCGCTCCAGTTTTTAGAAAGAGCTTCCACATCGCTTCGTTTGAAATTCGAGCCGAATAGCATCACACTATTCATCGTGTTAAAAATAGAGCCTACAGGATGCGCGTTGGGGTGAGTTTCGCTTAGATTTTGTAATTTTTGTGATAGCAACGCCCCCACTCCACTCTCTTTGGTATGTTTATACCGGTATTTAAGACATCTAAACCATGTATTAGGATCGCAAATGGCATACCCCTCAGTTAATGCCAGAGCAATGCGTGTAATTCCTTGAGGGTTCAAGCTGCGATAGGGGTTTAAACGCATGAGCAGCTCATCCACAATAGCCTGGAGTAAATGGATCGAATCAGCTTGAGGTATTACAGGGGTGTCATCATCGTTCAGCAGCAGTCTACAAGACAACTGAATCGCTTTATGACCAAATAGATAGGGGGATCGAAGCTTATTCCATAGAATGAACTCGAAATTTTCAAGTCGTAGATTAATCGAGACATTTTTAAGGTTATTCAGGTGCGTAGAGGGAGATGTGGGGACGTTGATATTTCTTAATTTGCCCTCTAACATATGCTTAAAATCATTTTCGACAAGTGGAAACGAGACTGCTAACTTTGTCGATGTTTTAATTTTTATATCGGCGTCTCGAGCTTTTTGTTCCCATTTTTGACGATGTTCATCTGTTAGAAACTTCTCAGGGACCGTTATTCCAAGGGCAGCTAATGCTTTCACATAGTATTCCCAGCCTAACACCCAAAGGACTGCTCCGCCGACAAGAAGTGGATCCGACAGCTCCTCGCCGTATAAGCGATACAGGAATTGCAAGCATTGTTTGAAGGTTATTTTACCGTAAGCAACGAGTTCATTTAGCTCGCGTAATCTTTTCGTTTCAGCTTCACCAAGAGGCGGTGGAGTCCATTGATCTATTGCTTTTTGCGTGATGACGCCAAACTCATCTATGAACCCATTTTCAAATAATGTGGAGCGAAGATCGCTTTGTATAGGTTCAGGCGCTTGCTCATACATATTAGAAGAGCTGCATGTCGGAATAGGTCCCTGATAAACACATTTTGGAGATAGTGAAGAAGTAATAGGTAGTGTCATGGTTTTGGATAATTCATAAAAACTGTTGAATAAGACGCTGTCTTTAAAGGGGTTCTATTCTCGGCGAGTTCCAGTGCCGCGGCGGTATTAAGCTGTGTTTTCATCTCTTGCCATAAAGAAGTATGTGAGAAGAGACTTTCAACCTCACTATCTAAAAGCTCAAATAACCCCTCTTGGGAATTGTTTCTTGATGTAAAGTAGGTAACGTATTTATCAATCGTATTTGCGCGAACATATCTGTAATCAGCAGAGTTTTCGATATCTACATCTAGTTCTTTCATGGTTTCAGCGGAAAGAAGATAAAATCCCGTTGCTGTAAATTCAATACTCATAGCAGCACCTATGGGATCTAACGTTTGATAAAACTGAATTAATGTGCGACAAATTTTCCAGTATTTGAAGGTGAAATGCGAAAATGACCCTTTAAGCACTGTAAGAAAGAGCATTTTAGCGAATTCAGTAATATTCTTATAGACAGGATGTATCGCCGGGTAATCGTAGCTGGGAGAGGCAATATTCGATTTTTTTATGTACACATTAATGTAGCTTTCAAGCAAATGGGGAAACTGTAACTCATACTCAGTGTCATTTGTTTCGAGTAACATCGAAATAAACGAAAAAGCAATTTGACAACACTTTGTAAGTGAATTTATATTTTTTGTAATAAAATAAGGTCCCATATCGAGATTAATCAAAAGTGCTGCTATCAGGTTTGTTTTTTGCATTAACGTTCCACAGCCAATATTCGTGGAAATTTGATGTGCAGCGCGAGAAAGACTCCATATCGAACGGCTTCGCACCAAGCGTTCGATGTAATCGTATCCGCCATGCCTCATTCCTCGCAGACAACTTGTCTCCCGCAAATGAAAGTTTAAAACATCTGGATATGATAGAGCTAAATTATCGAAACGAGTGATCATTTTCATGCATTCAGCACGATACCAATTTTTCTCTTCTTTTGTGGTAGGATTCTTTTCAAAGCAAAATTTATCGATCAATTTGATTAAATTGGCAATTCCCACAAAATGATTGGCTTCTTCATAAGAAAGTCGTTGATGAAGGATGCCAGCCTGAAATCCAAACCTGTTTTGTTTCGGGTATTTTGAGAATAGAATATCAACACGATCAAAAACAAGGTCTAAATTTTCATAAAAATCACTAGGTTGATGCCCTGGAGTATTGTTCTGATTACATAAATGCTCAACAATCTCATATTGTTCCATTTTTTTGGATGAGGGGGCGCGCAAAAATATTTGAAATATCAAATCTATGGCACACTTCCAGATTGCCATCTGCACTTCAGTCGTAAAGCAATCTTGAAGAGGGAAAAACGTTGCCATGGCATCTTCGAGAATGATACGCTGCGTTTCATAGAGTGATTCGTCTTTTGGAATTTCTGACGATTTTACAACAGAAAAGACAATGTGAATAAATCTGATGACCATATCTTCATGGTTTTTACGAAGTATCGTTCTGATGGGCTCTGAGTAAATTAACTCTAAAATATCTGCCGAAGAGCTGAACCGCCCTCTTATGACTATGGTTGCAAAAGCATCCTTGAACTCCGCTTCCTGTTCGGGAGTAAGGGCAGAATGGTGTTCTAGAAACTTATTTAATGCCGCTACAATAACTCCTTTAACAACTTTTACAACCTCCGGATTTAAATAAGTCAATGATCGACAAAGGGTTTTTGCCAGCCAAAGTTCACTGCCGTACAGATCGACCAAAGAAAGTAACATTCTCTTTTGCTCGGCGATGTCGTGGCTATTTTGGGAACTCATTCCAAAAAATTTAAGCGTTAACGCTGTGCCGGTTTCATCTTCCCGCTCTTTCGGTGTTGTTAAACTAAGGAGGACGCTGACATGGGTAAACAGCTTCACATAAAGTGTGTGGGGGATTTGAGTGCCCAAAGCGGAATAAACTGTTTGATTTAACTTTGATATTAAGTCTGCAGTTTCAATTGTTGTCGGATACTCAAGGATTCTCTCATATGTTCGGAAAATGAGTTCCGCGTGAATCATCTCCGGGTCACGACAAAACGGTTGCAACATGATCATGAAGCAAATATACACTTTTGGAGAGACCAATCCCGTGCTGGAATCGAAAAATAGTGTGTGAAATAAGTTTGGTCTCTCGATTAATTCCAACACTGTTTTTTTGTTTAAATCCGGCTCATTACAAATCAATACGTACCACAATTCTGCTCTGATAGGACCTTCCGGAATAATATTTTTATCAATACCATCTAAAACACATCTTAAAGCTCTTACTTTCACTTTTGCTGACATTGAAGATCCGAGCGTTGCGCAACAAATTGTCCAGCAGTGAGGATCAACGGGTGGAAAATTTGCAAGCAATCGAAGACAACGCAACCAAAAATCATCGATCGTAGTGACAACACTCTTTGTGATTCTAGCTGTACACCAAATGTAACGCCCTAAAACATTTGAATAGAGACCTATTTCGACTGAATTTGGAGGCAATAATTCCAAAATTTGTAAAACAAATTCTGGAGCTGACATTATAGCCTCATCGGAAAATACGCTTATGGCAGCGTTCATATTTCCCTTCAATTTTTGATACTGGTAGACACTCGACATCAAAACTTGAAAACTACCGTTCTCATGTAAAATACGGAAAATATGCTGAAAGTGATTAGTTAAATTGTCACTAATAGAGATTTTGTCTTTTTCGAGAGAGTCAAAGACGTGTTTCAACCACTCCTGACCTGTGCTGATTTGATTGAATGAGAAACATTTTTCAGCGAAAAAGAGATACTGCTCCAAGCTTAATCTTGGGTGTTGTGTCAAAAAGCACTTCTGAATGATTTTTAAATAGGTGCACTGGTCTGCTCGTGTCGCAGCAGGATCTCTCAACGATCTTTCAGCAATCTCTATCATATTTTCGTTTGTCGTTAACTCTTCAATTGCTCCACAATTATAAATAAGTGAGGTTAATGTCGACTGTACTTCTGCGTGCCCGCCAAGTTGTGTAATGAGTGTCGGATAGTGCAATTTGAGCAGAGCAACTGTTTCTCTTGCTAACGGTTCTGTTGGAATCCAGGCTCTCGATAAAATGGATACGATCGTTTTGATATAATCGACGATGATTCTTTTGGGAATTTTTCCAAAAAAATGCTTAAGGGCTTTTTGTAAGATATCTTTATTCGTTTGCGGTCGGAATTTCATGTAACAGGTGCTCATGATATCCATAATTAACATGTGCCCCTCTAAGCTGAAATAGAAGAACTTATCTATCACGTTGTCATTATGAACTAATTCTAACAAGGTTATAATTGCAGGGATGTTACCGGTTATAGCCCTTGCCTCAAGTAATTTGCTAATATGAACAAGTTCCTCTTCCAACGCTTGTCGCGACGAGGCGTTACCCTCTTCGGTAACTAGCTTTAGGATTTGGGTAACGGCCATTTCGATATTCTTACGCGCAATTAGATTGCGAATCTCTTCAATTCTGGCTACAAATGCAGATGTTAAACTAGGTTGAATACCATTCGGAAAGGCTTTTTTTCGCAATTGATGCATGTAAATTCCAATCAAATGCGTATAGGGGTGTTCGTCTGTTAACTGAAAAACAATCCGTTGTCCTAAGTCGCTTGGATTTCCTTCGAATGACAAATTCAATAATGTGTCGATTAAACGGTATAAAACCATTTCTCTTGCCGTTGTAGAAGTTATCCCCTCAATCTTGGCTTCGCAAAGCCGCAATAAAATCGAACCTAATTTTTCTATAAGTTTTGTCAATAAATCGAAAAAATTGGGATTCAAAAATGGAAATACTGTTTTGCAAAACAATGTAAAATGAAACGATTCTAACACTTTAACTTTGTCCATAGCGTTCTCTAACAACAAGAGACATTGTTCGGGATAGTCATTTATCATTGCTTGAGTCGATTTTTGCAACGCAGTGTCGTAGAGAATATTGGGGAGATATTGCTGAAACCTCGGAAGAAGCACTGCGAGCTTGGATGCTTTGGCACTATTAAGTTGTCGAAACACTACTTTAATCCACAGGTAAACACAATTAGTGTTTGGCACGTTGCTCTTTTCCTCAACGTATTGTCTGAATAGATTCTCAAAATGACTACCCAAGCATACCCCTATTAGATTCGATAGAGACGCTTGATCCAATAAGCCTTGTTCATGAATCAGAGGGATCATGAGCAAAAGAGCATTCTCCGTTACGGGCAACGGTTCCATTGCATGCAAAACCGCAAGTAGATAGAAATTCAAGGCTCGTATCGCTGGTTGATTATGGTGCAACTGGTTAACCACCAATCGCCTTAGCTCACGCAATTCTAATCCTAAACTCTTCCACTGCTCTAAAAGCAAACTGTCGCGATTCAATTCAATTGGTTGATCTTCGGAAAGTTGCTTAAAAAATGCTTCTACTTGCGATAAATCGCTTAACTTAAGGCAAGAGCCAATAAACTGTTGATACGCTTGCACAAGATTCACTTGAGTCTGCAAATGCAGCGCTGTTGCCATATTTGTCTTGTACTGCAACTGTAGCCCGCAGGTGGTGTTTATTCCCATATACATCACTTTGCTAGTGACAGATGGGTCAAGTTGAAACAATTCCTGCACAAATGCTGTTAAGCCAATAAGAGCAACAGGAAGTTGTTGCTCCAACACCTTGCCTGATCCCCATAGCGTATAAAGCGATGAGAGTGAGGAGTGTGCCGATAGCAGGGAAGCTCCGGTTGTGAATCCTGCCCAATATTTTTGGTGATCGTCTTTATTCATACTACGACCGAACAGCAGCATTCCGTTCATCATATTAAAATAATCAGCGGCGGGGTGATTGGAAGGGTGCCCTTGATTGATTTTATCTATCTTCTCCCGCAGATATTCTCCAAGCCCTCTATCTTTAGGGAGGATAAATTTTCTTCCTCCAAGTTTATCGAATAAAGCTTGATTCCAAACACCAAACCCCTCCGTAATAGCAACAGCCTGCCGTATCGATCCCTGTTCATTCAGAGTGGGAAACGGATTGAGGCGCGTGAGTAGTTGATCCATCAATCCTTGTAGAAAATCTATCCCTGAACTTTCAGGGTAGATAGGTCCACCATGTAAAGCGGCTTTACACGGAATTTCGACGGCTTTGTGTCCGTAGAGAAATGTAGCTCCAAGCTTATTGTAGAGTACCAATTCAAAAGATTTCATCTGAATATACAGCGACAAGTTTCGAGGGCGATTGAAGCGTTGGCATAGCGTCCAGTCAAGTTGTGATTTACGCAACTTTCCTTTAACCATATTTTCTAGATCGTTTTCGACTTGAGGAAAACTAGCAGCCATTTTTGCTGTTGTGAGAGCCCTAAAATCATAATCCCCATTCATCTCATTGAATTTATTCTGAATATGTTCAGGAAAAAATCGTTCCGGATTAGGAATCCCCAGCGAAGAGAGTGTGTTAAGATAGTATTCCCATCCCAAAACCCATATTGCTGCCCCTCCAATCAATCGAAGGTCTAAAATACCGTCCGGATACATTTTTTCAAGAAAGGATAGACAGTGTGTTAGCGATATTTTTTCATCGTTTAACTTCTCTAGTACATGTTGGAGACGTTTCAATTGATTTTGATTTAAAGGGATAGGCTTCCACAGATCTTTTGCTTTGTCGGTGATATCCCCCTGCTCATCTACGAGTCCATTTGCCATTAATTCCTGATGTAAAAGGGATTGTGAGAGGGGGTTCGTTTCGTGTTGATTTGGATAAATTGCGGTGGACGAGCTACAAATCGGTAATACAGAATTTGAATAGATCGGTGATGTTGCTTTAGTAGAAATTAAAGACACGGACATAATTGAAAGGCCTTAATCGAAAGGTTTTTTTGAGGATTCTAACAAAATAGAGGTTATGTGAACAGCAATAGTTGAATTAACCTCTTTTGAAACCATAACTCCCTTTTCATGCCCTTGTAGGATAAGTCGATGCAGAGATTTTTTTGGAGTGCTGCGACTTGTCGCAGCTTTCACTTCGCGCGACTTGTCGCGCGCTTTAAGTCGTTTACACACAAGGAAAAACGCATCGACAAGTCGATGCAAAGGAAAGCGGCGACGAGTCGCACGCACTCCAAATTTATTCATTTATCGATTTGTCCTACAAAGCCTCTCTCACCCCTTCTTGATCCATAAACGGCTTTTGCTACAACTACCACTGAGAGCTTTTTGTTTAGTCTTGTTTTGAAAAGTTGTCAATTTCGCCCTAATATTCAATTGTTTTACGACTGATGGCAAGTCCGATTGCGCACTTAATGCACCTGCCCAATTCTCACTCTCTATCATTTGGATTGTTTGTCTAACCTCTACCTGGTCTGTAAGGCGGTGCAGTTGCTTAGTTATAAGAGTTTGGTAGATCAATACTTTTCGAGATTCCGATTCCGCGCTAAGCGTGTGAGGCTTCGACCAAATTCCCGGATCCACAAGCATCAATCCATAGAGAAGGTAACGTGAAAATTGAGTTTGGCTTTTAGTGACAAAGTCATTTAAGACCTTAAGGTGTTTACTCGCTAATAACCAATAATAATTGGGATCCTTATTGAAGGCTCCGTTTTGAGCTAAGAAAAATAGCATGCGGATATAGATGTCAAAATCCTCGACAAGATAAGCGGGCAATGTTTGGACCATCTGAATAAATTTAGTATTTACATCAATCATGATGGTGATGATTGATTCGGCGGCGTGTTGGTAATCAGAATCTTGCATCTTTAAACTTGCTCCCACCATTTTTGAGACACATTGGTTAGTTGTTCGAATAAAATAACTCCCAAAATGACGCTTAAATGGATATTTCAAGTGATTTTCATACAACAATCCTACAATTTTTACTGCTTGTGTAGGGTCTTCCCAAACAAATCGCGCATGCGAATCAAACATATCCAAGAGGAGTACATGACAGACCAGACTTTTACATGTGGCATACTTCATCATCATTGAAATGAGACCTCTGCTTTTATCTAGGGAATAATGTATAGGTAATTCAAAAGACAAATTAACACTGTAAAAGGTTTGTGCTTGCTGGATTAATGTGTAAGATAAGTTTCGAAATGCATCCACACACTTTCCGAATACGCTAACATCCCCTACAAAGTCGTAACTAAAAACAAACAAATCTAAAAGCCTCATGACGTGCCCAAAATCCTTTCCTTTAGCGAGGAAGTCAGCGTCCATGGCGTCTTTGATCAGTTCATATGCAAGCTGAATTGGGGTTTCCGGTTTTATCACCCACTCTTTTTTAAAAGCCCGTTTCAAATACGTTTCTAAAGAATAATAAAAAGGATTAGGAGAAATGTTGTGAAGAATTTTTTGTACAAAATTGCACCCGTCCGGGTAGTTTTGGTGTTTTTCTATCATGTTGTTAACAAGATCCAAAAGCCCCATGCTCAAGCGCTCGCGGCTTAGCTCGGACATATTCTCAACGTGTTTTTCGAATACAAAAAACATCAACTTGATGTATCCCATTTTATACTTCTCATCAAGTTTCGGATTTTCATCTGTAATGACGGCGCTATCCGCAAATAGGCAATCCATAAATTCAGCTATTAATACGGTGTGATCAGATTTTAAATAAGAGGAAACATGTGGGTTATAGACGATATCGCTGAGTATACCAACAGTTGAAGCTAATGATCCTTTTGTTTTAACGAGGTTTATTAATGCATTTAAAATCATTGTTCGATGATCTTCAAAGTAATTCAGATAAGTTGATTGCCTTGTCAAAGCTATTTGAGAAAAGAAATCATCGATATGCACTTTTGCAAGTTGATGATGCTCAGAAATAGGATTGGTAAAAAGAGCGCATAAAAACCGAATAATCCAAGGGGTGTTATTGAAGGTCCCACAAACGGTTTGGATAAATTGGGTATGTAGGTTATTGCAAGGTGCGGAATTAACCGTGAGTGTTGATAGCTTGTGCAACAACAGTATTGCTGTGTTTGATTCTTGTAATGCAGGATAATTTTGCAGGCGATATATCACATTGTCATAGATGCTACAATAATTGTAGTCGTTAATCCATTTATTGACGCATTTTAACAATGCAATATCGACTTCGAAAAATTTCTCAAGTAGCATTGTTTTACAAAACACTCCATGAAATGCGCATAAGCGATCACAGATGTCGCTATTCATTATCCTTTGTAATTTTGCATACAACGTCTCAATAAGCGAGGGAGCAAGAGATCGATATGCTTCACTACCCATCGATTGAAATGTCAGGTTCAGCTGTTGCGGTATTTCAATCAATTTTAATGCTGTTTCTTCAGAAAGATCGTAGAAGGTTAGCTGGGTCATCATGACCTTCCAGCACTCGAATCTAGCTGTTTCGGTTCCATCTAATAAATGTAGCTCTCTTAGCTCCTGCAGCAAAATATCGAATGCTAATTGCTTCAAAGGGGCAACATCTTTACGACTAATTTCATGTAAGACACGAATCCAAACATGATGATCCATAATTCTTGCTTGAACGAGGAGTAAGAGCGCTGTTTTGACCTCCATGATAGAGCTGGAAGATAAATCAAGCGCTTGGCAGAGAATATGCAGACGACGTCTATCCTCTTCTATCGATACATGGAACAGAGTGTCTTCATGAAATTGCATCATTAAACGAAGAAGGGCATTGGCCTGGCTGGTAATAAAAAGATCAGTCCAGAGAAAATCAATATTTTCGGGAACCCCATCGTGTTCACGGTAGTGTGTCAAGATTTGTGAGATGGGGGTGAATTTCTTAATCGCATGTAACTTCATGAGCAGCAGGGGGATAATTTCCACAAATAGCTTTGAATCAGTTGACACTTCAGCAAGCCTCGAATACCATTCTAAAGCTTTATCTGCGCTTAGAAATGAAATTGCATATTGGCAAATACGATAAACAATATTTTCTGGGAACAGTTGAGAAGTTGTTTTAGAGTAGTTGTCAGCAATTTTTATTATCCCCGCTTTCTGCTGAGAGGTAAATTTTTCATCGCTTAACGCAAACTCTATTAAAGGACTCAAATCTGCAATTTTCATTTTTTCCCAATGGAGAGGGACGTCATAAATATGCGATTGAATCAAGAATGTGACTCCGACAACCGGTGATTGTGCTAACGTTCTAATGATATCTAAAGCATAAATGGATAAGTGATTTAACAGGGTGAGCCCTATCGGTTCCGATGGAGACCATATCTGGTGCGTTAAATGGACAAGACCTTGACAGTACTCGAATTTTCGGTCGAGCGGAACGCGGCTGTAAAACATTTGGAGAGAGATGAGCAGAAAGTCGCGGTTTGTGCTGACGAAAAGGGGTTTGGGAAGTTTTGATATGCAAGCAATAATCTCCATATGCATCTCAAGGCATTTCTTTGGGAATATATCGTGAATTTTGGGAGAGGAAGAAATTTCGAAAAGAACGCTGATTGTTCCAGCCACACCACTCTGTAATGCTATTTTTCCTTTTTCCCATACCTCATTCAGCAACTTTTCTAGATGAGGGGTCAAACTTTTATCGAAGAGAGCATCAAAGATTGCTAAGAGAGGTTTTTTGGTTCTC
Organism: uncultured Chlamydiaceae bacterium; assembly: GCA_945957185.1. GTDB lineage: Bacteria > Chlamydiota > Chlamydiia > Chlamydiales > Parachlamydiaceae > CAMFKA01. The sequence continues at coordinate 22,361 of CAMFKA010000005.1, forward strand.
TGAAGATCTCGTCCCTTTAATGTTTGTGTCACAGCATCCGTCATCCGTTGAAATTCTAGTGGAAGGATTTCATTTGAAGCGGTGACTTGAACGGGAAACGCCATTTGACGAAGGATAGGAAGATGCTTTTGAAAAATTAACTGAAAAGGGTGACCATCATGAATGGCAGCAACAATTCGTTTACCAAGAGTGTTGTCCTCAAGCGCTAGTAAGCTGCTTACAATGTGAAGAAACACATACTCCCGTTTTATGGTGTGCGTTGCCCATTGGATATTGTCTTGGCATAACCTCTCTAAAATTAAACCTAATTCAACAATCCGATTTGCAATGATATTGTGATAGAAGGGGTTCAAGAAAGGGAAGAGAACTTTAAAGTAGAGTTCATAACAGTAAAGATTAAGGGGTTTAAACCCCTCCATAGCACTGATCAGCAATGATACGGCTTGTTGAGGGTAGTTCTCTCGTAGCGACAACAAGTGAGATTTTAACAATTCGCGATAGTCAGAATCGGGCAGCTGCTTTTGAAAACGCGGCAATACCTGAGCCATCTTTGCAGCTTTTGCGCTGTTCATCTTCTGAAATAACACGGATAGCCACGCCTTAATCGGATACTGATCGGGATCTTCTGCTCGCAGGTCGTTATATCTCTGGTACGCTTTGCTGTAGCCATCTCCCAAACAATGCGTAAGCAATATTTGTAGCGACTCTTTTTCCATTTCAATGTTTGGGATCATCTCTAAAATTGCGTTTTCGGTAGCGGGAATGGGTTCCAGTAAATGCAAAACAAGAAGAAGGTAAAAATTGATTGTTTTGATGGCGGGGACTTGCTGGTGTCTCTGTTTTAATACGCTTTGCCGCAACTCCTTCCAATTCATTTTAAGAGGTTTCCACACCTCTCTGATGGCAACAGAAGTGCCGCTGCACATGTTGCGCAGAAACTGCTCCACCGGACTTAAGTCCTTTAATTTTAAACAGAGAATGACAAACTGCTGATACGCTTGCGTGAAGTCTACCTGCATTTGTAAGTGCAAAGGGGCTCCCATATTTGTCGCATACTGCAGCACGATGCCGCACTTTTTATCAGCTCCGGCATACATCATGCGTGCAGAAACCGAAGAGTCAAATACGATGAATTGCTGTAACAGCCCTGAAAGTGCTAGGAGAGCACGAGGAAGTTTTTGAATCCCCTCCTGTTCTGTTGTGAGAAGTGAGTGTATGATGCCTAGAGAAGGGTGTATCGAGATAAGGGTGACTCCATTCTCATAGGGAGACCAAAACGCTTTTGAATCTGTTGCGGTCATATTTTCGCCAAAGAGTGATACGACATTCATGGCGTTGAAGTAATCTCCGGCAGGGTGCAGCGCTGGATGCCCTTGATTAATTTTTTCAACCATCTTTTGCAGGTGAGTGCCTAGAGTTTCTTGCTTTCCGAGATTGATTTTTCTTCCGCTGATTCTTTCCCAAATTGATTGCTCCCAGATAGAGTATCCTTCCGTAATAGCAAATGCTTGCCTTACATTTCCTTGGGGGTTGAGATCGGAATAGGGATCTAATCTTTGCAACAATTCATCCATCAAACTTTGCAGAAGATGAATCTCTCGGCTTTCAGGGAAGAGTTCCGGAAGGGATTCCTCTTCATGTAAAACGGCTTTACATGGAATTTCGATTGAGCGGTGGCCGTAGAGAAATTGAGACTTCAATTTATTGAAGAAAACAAATTCAAAAACATTCATGCGTAGATTGAGGGAGATGTTTTCCTTATTGTTGAAATGAACATAAGGAACCCAATCCAATTTCGATTTACGCAACTTACCTTTCAGCATATTTTCGAAGTCATTTCCAACTTGCAAAAAGTTCACCGCGAACTGGACTGTGGTTTGAGCTCTAAAATCGTAATCGCCTCGCGGGCGATTAAACCTCTCTTGTACATCCCCCGGGAAAAACCGTTCCGGGTTATCGATACCAAGAGATCGCAACACTTCCATGTAGTACTCCCAACCCAACACCCAAATAGCGGCGCCGCCGATTAGAAATAGATCGTCTACAGCATCTCCATACATCTTTTTGAAGAAGTTAATACAGTGTTGCAGGGAGATTCCTTCATAAACACAAAGAGCGTTAAGTTGTTTCATTCTCGCGATTTGCGGAGATGATAAAGGAATCGGTCGCCACGATGATTTTGCCTTTTCAGTAATCACACCGTTTTCATCTACAAGGCCTTTGTCTATCAATTCTGAATGTAATGAGGTGCGCCCGTCGACAGTGTCGTGTGAGAGGAACGTGGGCTCAGAGGAGCTGCACGTCGGCAACTGTGCGGGATAAAACAGTTCTTGTGTACAGGAAGATGATGTCTTAGTAGAAATTAATGACGTGAACATAATTGAGAGGCCTTAAATCGAAAGGTTTTTTTGAGGATTCTAACAAAACAAAGGTTATGTGAACAGCAATAGTTGAATTAACCACCACTGAGCTGGCACCTCAATGTCGTCAACTTAAACATTTATGTCGACCTTTCACTCACGATTCGCGCAAAAAAATATTGGGTGTTTGATAATTTTGCTAAAATTTT
>CAMFKA010000006.1 GCA_945957185.1 uncultured Chlamydiaceae bacterium
CCAGAAGTTGGTATTTCCACGACCGATTTGTGTAAAAGTTTCACCCAAAACGTTACCGTTACCGATTCCGGAAGCATCGCGGTCAGGAACGGCTTTCGCTTCAACCCATTGGAACATGGATTCAAAGGACCAATCGCCCTCTTTGCTTACGTCTCCGCCAAGAAGGAATCCGGCGTACCAGCCCCAGTTTTTTCGACCCATGCTATCATCAACTGCCACTGCAAGAGGATTTGTGCTAGAAACGTGAAATCCACGTTTGTTAGCAGCGTGGTTACAAGCAGCAGCTGCGTAAACTCTCAATGGTTGATTGAGTGTGTAGCAGCTAGGCTTAAAGCTGTAACCAATTGTCCACTGAGATACGAGGAACTGAAAAGCCCACTGTTTAGTGAAGCAGCGGTTCTTACGGTTGAATCTCCAGTCGATCAGAGAGTACTTGAGGTCTAATCCTGTACCACAAATTTTCTTAAACCCTACTTCAGCACCATATGCAAACTGTTTTACGCGTTCGTCGACGACAAAGCCGATCATGCGGGAGTAAACTTCAGAAACATCTTTCCATTTTCCATCATAGCGAAGAACAATCCCGTCGCAACGGCTGAGGAATTGAATTTCCGAATCAAAAATTTTATAGATGTTACCACGACGACCGATTTCAACTTCAAAAAGGTTATCATCGTCTTTATAGATTTGGTAACCGATATAAGCTTGCTTTAGAGCGATATCTTCTACGTTACCGCTACCATGCCAGCCACGTGGGTCAATGCTACAAGCAATCCCGCTATCGTCAACCCCCATAGAGTTGTCAAATTGAAGGTGTGCAACAGCCCATGTGCGGTCTGTATCGTATGTGAAGTGAAGGTTGAACTCTGCGTCAAAGTCGTTGTGAGCAACAGGAAGTTTCGATCCGACAGGATAAACTTCACCGTTAGGGCCTACGTAGTTACCCAAAGCTGTTGTTGTTGCTCCGCGACCGCGAAGCTTTTGACCGTTCAAGGTTTCGTTCATATTACGCCATTCAGCATGAATGTCGGCGTCGATTGTAATTTCCGCTCCATCTTTCACAAATTCGATCATTTTCTTTTGATCAAGAAAATCGCGTAATGTATCGGAATCGCGTTCGTTAATTTCGCTGTCGTATCTTCCTGGATTCATATCCTGTGCTTGCAGAGTGACTGCAGAGAAGGCTATCGCAAAGAAAAATGCGGTTGCGGTTTTCAGTATTTTCATGAAATTCTCCAATAGTAATGATAAATCGTGAGCAACATTATTACGCGTTGGTCATGAAAAAGTCAATACATTTGAGACTCATTGCATAAATACCACTGAGCCGGTGAGAACACTGAGGATTTTGTGAGAACTATGAGAGTGGTCATAATTAAGTTTTAATTTACATAACGAACCTTGTACTCTCTCCAGCTCAGCCTTCCTCTGTGATCTCAGTGGCTCGGTGGTTAATTACGCAAAATATTTTGCTCTTTAAGGTTTTTTTCGTAACAATTGATAGCAATCACAAAACTTTACATCTTGAGGCATCATGGCGTCAATATCATCTACAGTCCAATATGGAAATGACTTATCACCACCACAATCGTTTACGTTTGGTCAAGTTCGGCAACGTCTCGTCGCATGGATGCCTCATGATCGCGAATACCAAGTGATGCAAAACATCGCGCATTTCATTTTAGCAAATTATACCAGCTTAAAAACCCCCTTAGATATAGACCAATCCAATATTTGCTTCATAGCAAGCGACCCAAATAGATCAGGAAGAGGGCGTTCATTTATTTACGACCGCACTCTCGACCTATTTCTTGTGTTATTCAATAAAAAACGTCGCGGAGATTTGTTGATCGGGAGTGGATCAAATAAAAAGTTAACGTTTGCATTAGACCCTATTCGCAATCGCGTTTACGCCTCTGCAGGAATCATCCCCTTCAATGACAATGGGCTTATCAATACAGAATTGACAAAAGGGGTAACAGAAGATGAGTGTTTGGGATACGATCTCACCAAAGGACTACACGGCTTTATGCAGCTTGTCACCAGTGTGTCATACATATCAAAAAAATACGGCCTTAAAACTCGATTTATCACAGATTATGTCTGTGGGGGAACATTATTAGAAAATTTTGGGAACATCCATAGTCATCATAAGAAAGATATCACTGTATCACTTTTAAAGTCCCTCAAGGAGCTCCACGCCAAAAAATTAATTCATCGCGATCTCAAACCATCAAATATCGTTTTACAAAAAAACGAAGATGGAACCGTTTTACCATTGATCTGTGATTTGGGTTCTGTGTGTTCACTTTATGATCGTAAAAGACGACTATCTTGCTACACCTCTAACTGGTGGGTTTCTCCTGAATTGGCGAGAACACAATTACACTATTATACCGCACATCAAATTGAAACACATTCCACTGAAGCCTTGGATTTGTGGCAACTCGGTCTGATTCTTTTTCAGCTTTGGTTAAATGAAGCGCCCCCATGGTTTATTGAGGGAAGTGATGATGAAGTTTACCAAGCCCTTTGCGATAACGATCTCTTCTTCAAGAATCACCCAATTCTTAAGGATAGTGATGAGCCCATCCACAAACTGATATCAGGTTTATTGAGCAACGATGCTAAAGCGAGAAACTGCGCGCGTCTCGCTTGGTCAGCTATACAGTTTCATTGGTAAAAGACGTTTTCCAGCAAGTTTTGCAGTGGTCGTCCACGAGACCAACGGCTTGCATATATGCATAGATGATCGTCGACCCCACAAATGTCATCCCTCGTTTTTTTAAATCTTTTGAAAGACGATCGCTGACAGGGGTTTTGCAGGGAGATTCTTTAATCGAATTCCATCGATTGACGATGGGTTTGTGGTCGACATAGCTCCACAAGTAGTGATCGAACGAACCAAACTCTTTTTGAATCTGCAAAAACACTTTTGCGTTTTGCCTTGCGCCATACACTTTTAAACGATTTCGTATAATCCGCGCATCCAGCAGCAATTGCTCTAATTCCTCATCAGACATTGCTGCAACTTTTTTAGGGTCGAATTGATGGAATAATTTACGGTAATTTTCTCGGCGCTTAAGCACTGTTTCCCAGCTAAGACCTGCTTGTGCGCCTTCTAATATCAGCATCTCAAAAAGATGCCTATCGTCATGAACAGGGATGCCCCATTCATTGTCGTGATAGTCGGCATAGAACTCTTTCCCTTTGCCATCTCCAAAGCAACGCTTCTTTTCCATAACTTCTTTATGCAGGTTGTTCCTCTTCCTCAGGAATTGGAAGCGGATTATTTAGACTCATTCCAATGGAAACTGTAGCAGGAACGCGTATTTTTGCTAAGAGCTTATCCAAAAATGGAGAGCTGGATTCTTTGTCCCCTTTATCAATTTTAACGGGAATGAGCGGATAATGATTGTCCTCCAGAATCTGGACAAATGCGGGAGACTCTTTTAATTTTTCCAACTCTTCACAAATATCGTCGTTGTGAACGAATAGACAGACCGAATACCCCTTTTTTAGGGCTTTTTGGATCTCTTTCACTTGCTCATCACTATTTTCATGGAACTCCAATGATGGAAAAAACACTACGCGTAATAATCCATACATACGTCGCAACCATTTGGTGTGGTCCTGCTCTCGTTCGATAAAGAAGCGGATTCTCCTGCGCTGAGCGCCCAGGATCAATAAAGTATCGTTCCATTCAGTGTGTGTGCAAACGTAGACTGCGGGGCGATCGGGAACATTTTCCTGACCAATCAGCCTTGTTTTAAAATGAAGCTTGGAAATCACCATCGCAACAAAACGGGAGAGGTAATCAAAATACTGATACCCCAAACCAATTGTCACACCGAGCATGATTGTACCGACGATGGTGAAACCGTGATCGGGATCTAACCCGATTTCGCTGATCAGATAGATCAAACCGGAGCTTAACAACACTCCGATAAAACTTAAGAAGTTGGTGGCAGCGATGATCTGTCCGCGGAATTTATTGGGACTTGCCACCTGGACGTATGAGTCCAATGGAATTTGATAAAGGCCTCCAAAAGCACCGACAACCACAACCAAAGGGATGACTAACGAAAGGCTGTAGGAGAAGTAATCGAGAAGATAGCAAGAGATAACAACTCCGACCCCTGCGATGGGGACAAGTCCTAATTCAACTGTATTTCCTGATATTTTTGCTGCTAAAATAGACCCTAAACCAATCCCAAGGGCTGTTAATAGAAAAAGGTACCCCCCTTGGACATCCGAAAGCCCCAAAGCGTATGCGCCGAAAGGGATCATATTCAATTGCACAAAAGACCCTAAAAAAAGAAAAAATGCCGAACCGAAAATAGCAGCCAACAGGGTCGGGGATTTTTGAGCAATTTTCAATGACGAGTAGATCTCCCCCAAAAAGAAGATGTTAAAGCGTTGATTCGACCCGGAAGGGGGAGTGTATTCGATACAAAAGCTGGTAATCATTCCCACCAAAGCCACTAACGTACAAAAGAGTGATGCTAAAATAAAATTTCTATCGGTAATGTCTATCAAAAAAGAAGCAAAAAATGTTCCAAGAATGATAGCTAAAAAAGTGAACGACGTCATCATCCCGTTCGCTTTTGAAATTTTTTCCGATCCGACTAGCTCGGGAATAATCCCATACTTCGAAGGACCAAAAACCGCGCTTTGTGCGGCGAGCAAAAATAAAATTGCATAGGCTCCCCAGACGCTTTCTGTTGCAAAACAGAGAACCGCGAGCGACATGATCACGAGTTCGAATATTTTTGTGAGCACAATAATATTCCGTTTACTGCAGCGATCTGCTAAAATCCCTGATGATGCGGAAAATAGTAGGAAGGGAAGAACAAAAACAGCTCCGGTGGTAGCCAGAATCATGGGACTGCTGTCAATTCCTTGGATACCGACTAAAAAATAAACGGTCAGCAGTTTATAAATATTATCGTTAAGGGCACCCAGAAACTGCGTTACGTTTAAGTAAGTAAACGACGAAATTTTTTTAAGCAATGAAAAAAACATTTTTTAATATCTCTACTTTATCCTTATAACTATAATGAATTTCGATTTGATTAACAACTTATCCGCTTATTTCAGTCAATCGACAGAGACTCTTTATGAATATCTGACGAGTAACCTGTTCTCTCCGGAAAAGCCCCCATTCACAAAACGCATCTTGCTAGTTCCTAGCCCTTTAATGAAAAGCTGGCTCACCAAAAAAATGGCCGATGACTTGGGCATCGCCATGGGGATCGAGCTCTTTCTATTAGAGAAGGGGATGAAAAAAATTGCGGAGCTGATGGGAATTTCCACTCCGGTTCTCGTTCCTTCCGTCGATCAACTCTCTTTTGCATTTCAACTTTTAATTCCTAAGCTCGCAGACGATTATCCCTTTTTAAAGAGTTATTTAACAGAGGGACATGAAAAAAGATTACGATCGCTTGCAAAGGAGATGGCTCAACTTTTTGCAGATTACGGCATTTATGGCGAAAGTTTGCTGGAAAAATGGAATGAGAATCCAAAACACCATTGGCAAGCAGCCTTGTGGAAACTTATTCGAGAAAATTTTCCGCAATGGGGTCCCGCTTACCAACGTTATAGCCAGAGAAATCTTACCCCTCTCATTCCTTTCGAAATCCATCTCTTTGCTATCAGCTTTCTCCCCGCAACCATTATCCGATTTTTAGAATCACTATCTGTGCCCATCTATTTCTATCATTTATCCCCGACACAAACTTTTTGGGAAGACACGTTGACAGGATCGCAAAGAAGGTTCATGACAAAAATTTTGGAAAAAAAAGGGGTTTCAGAAGCACAGTTAACTGATTTAGACACCTATCTTAGAAACACGCATCCTCTTTTATCGAATTGGGGAAAGCTCGGACGCATGATGGTAAAGCAGCTGCCGAGCGATCTACACGCACATGAGGAGTGTTATCCTTTACCGGAAAGTTTATTTCAAATGGATGAGTGGGAAGAACACCTTTATCCCGAAACGCGCCCCTCTTCGGCTCCATTGACACTTTTAACGCGCTTACAAGCCGACCTTGTGACCATGCGACCTTCTCCTTCAACTCCAAGCGACTGTGTGCAGGACCATACGCTACAAATTCACAAAATGTCCTCAAAGCGCCGAGAAGTAGAAGAAATTTATAACATCCTGATGGGGATTATCGATCGCCACAAAAACGATACAGCCCCTATTGCCCCTGAGGATATCGTTGTAATGGCCCCGGACATCATGGAATACGCCCCTTACATCGAATCGCACTTTGGGCGCGACGAGAGTGCTCTAGAGTATCGCCTAATGGACATTGCGCTACCTATGCACGACCCATGCATTCGAGCAGTGCGTAAAATTTTGTCGTTGATAGGTTCTAGGTGGGAATCATCGACGCTCAAAGATTTGTTGCACTCCGAGCTGCTTCAAAAGAAACTTGGCATCGAAGTTGCCGATGTAGCAAAGCTTCAACGATGGATTGAAGATAATGACGTGATTTGGGGAATGGACAAAATTCATCACGCGGAAAGTCTATTGCAAAGTCATTGTAGAGAGGGAATTGAAATCCACCAAGGAACGTGGGATCATTTTTTTGAGAGAACGCTTCGCGGATTGGTTACCACACACGATGAAGGCGTAGAATTAAAAGATGACGACATCCTCCCTTATCCCAACATAGAACTCAACGATGCAGAACTGCTTGGCAAGTGGATTGGAATGCTTCAACATCTCTATAGCGAATTGAAGCAGATGGAAAGCACCGAAACGACTTTATTTGAGTGGTCGAAAATCCTGGAAGAGCTGTCGATACAATTTCTCGGTTCATTATCGGAAGAGATGGAGCGCATTTTCATAGATCTTCGGCAGCTTGCAACCCCTTTTGAAAATCAGAAATTTCCTTTTGCAGCTGTTTTAGAGTGGTTTGATTTAAAATTTCAAAACGAAAAAACAAGTTATAGGGAACATCATATCAACTCCGTTAGGTTTTGCTCTCTTCTTCCCATGCGCGCTATCCCTGCAAAAGTGATCGTCCTTTGTGGAATGTCTGACGGCGCATTTCCGAGGTTAAACATCGAAACCTCACAAAACTGTTTGAAAGCGGAAGCGAATGCAGACCCCAAACCGAGAGAGGTGGATTTTGATCGCTATCTGATGTTGGAAACGATTCTATCGACACGTGGATACTTAGTCTTTACATACTCGTCTAGGGAGCAAAATGGGGGTCCTTCTCTCATCATCAATGAACTGCTCGACCTCCTAGACAGGTACTATATCATCGACGGTGCGCTTCCGAGTCAATCCATCGCTTACAATCACGCCTTCCATCGGTACGATCCTCGCTACTTTCAAAACGGCGCGCTTAAAAGCTACTCGACATCGACATATAAAGAAGCAGAGGCGTTTGCAAACAGCCACAAAGCGCCTCTATCGAGTTTCATCCCAAAATTTGAGGTTACAGCTGTCGAGACTCCCACAGAGGAGATCGTCCTCTCTCTTAAGGAATTGGAGCGATTGGCGAAAAGTCCCTTAGAGTTCTATTATAAACAGTCGCTTGGGATTCGATTAGAAAAGGAAAATGAGGTCAAAACGGAGCGTTCATTAACTCTTCACTCCATCGACAAAGCCGTTATTCCAAGGAAATCGATTCGTACCGATCTGAACGAAAACATTTTACGTGCAAAAAAAGAGGGAAAGATACCTGAAGGTATTTTAGGAGAGATTTCCGTCAGAACAATTGAATCGCAAACCAAAGAGTTAAAAGAGAACTTGTTGGGTTGCAACATCGACCTTGAAACTATTTTTGACTACACCTTTGATAGAATTGTCTTTTCTCCCCCCGGTCTTCCGAAGATTATCCTTTCGGGAACCATTGAAAACATCACGCCTGAAGGATTGATCCTTCACAAAGGCAAAAATGAAATGGAAGTGATCTACACAAATATGCCTAAAATACTTCTGTTTCAATACCTTGTAAAGGAACAATTGATTTCAGCACAACCTCTGATCCACTTTTCTGAAACAGGTAAAAGCAAACCGCTCACAGGTTCTACTCCAAAAGAATCGATAGAATTGTATCTCTGTTATTGGAACCAAGCGCGAGTCAACCCCTCCCCACTGATGCCGAAATGGATTCCATTTCTACTCGATAACGATCCCGAATCCCTGACCAAACGCTTCAACAATTCGTTCGACCCCATCTATGATGAATATGAAAAAGCAAACACTAAATTTGATATAGAGCACCTCATGGTTACCCCTTGGATCGAGTTGGCAGGGAGGATTCACAATGCGCCCTTTTAATGTTCTGGATCCGCAAGAGGATATCCACAAATCTGCCATTTTAGAAGCCTCTGCGGGGACAGGGAAAACTTTTGCTATCGAAAATATTGTCGCAAGAAAGCTTGTAGAAGGAGATCTTCCTCTCACATTGGATCAAATTTTAGTCGTCACATTTACCGATGCAGCTGTTGTCGACCTAAGGCAACGGATCTACAAAAAAATACGGAAAGAGTACGACGACACCCGCGATATCCGGTTGGACGATGCACTGCAAACTTTTCACGAAGCCTCCATCAGTACCATCCACGGTTTTTGCTCCAAAATGATCCGCGAAGTAGGCATCGAAGGTGGTGTGGCTGTTTCTGAAATTGGAAACCTCCCGAACTCCCTTTACACACGACTAGTAACTGATTTCATTCAAGTGGTCTTTAATACGGAGCACTATTCGATTTATCAAATTGAGGCGCTTAAACAAGGCTATGCTGTCGAAAAACTAGTTGAAACTCTTTCGAGAGCAACAAAGTGCGGCCTTCCCGCTCAACTGTTACCTCCATTAAAAGAGCAGCAAGAGCGCCTTATGTTCTTGTGGGAACAGCTGGGAAGTGACCCAAAGGAAAAAATTCGGTCCGTCTTTCTCTATTATAATAAATTGAAGCACGCAGATACCTTCTTAGATGCCTTTCCGGACGCTCCGGAATTTGACGACTTTTTCTGTCTTGGAGAGAGCGTCCTTATCTTCCTGCATCCAGTTAACTGGAAAAAGAAGATCGAGCACCAAATTGAACTCCCAAAAGAGATTGACGAATTGAGAGAGGCCATTCTCAACTTCAGCAACCGAAAACACCTGTTTTCCGATTTAGTTGAAAAATGTCGTGCTCACGTCGAAAACTACTGCCTAAAAGAGGATCTCACTCCATTTGATCTACTCCTACAAAAGATGGAAATGGCTACTCGCAACCCCGATTTTGCTAAAAAGGTGCGCGAGAAGTACAAAATAGCAATCGTCGATGAATTTCAAGATACAGATCCGGTGCAGTGGGAAATTTTTCATCGCCTTTTCCGCAATGATGCTCAACTTATCCTTGTAGGCGATCCAAAGCAATCGATCTACGGCTTCAGACAAGCAGATATTTACACTTACCGCAAGGCTGCAGAGTCTTTGGGGCACGATTCGCTGCGATCGCTGGATACTAATTATCGCTCGACACCCACGCTTGTGGATGCCTTAAATACGTTATTTGATTCCACACACACTCCTGGTTGGATTCCTCTTCCTCGGACATCGACATCGATCCCTTACCACCCCGTCAAAGCAGGTAGAGAGGAGTCCTCCATCAAAGGTGGCATTCGCTTCATCACCGCCGAAGACGAAGAGGGGATTATGTTAGCCATTGCTAACGCCATCATTCAATACCGTTGTCCTTTGAACTCGACTGCTATCCTCATCAAAGATCGCCACCAGGCGAAAGCAATAGGGAAAATTCTCCAACAAAAACAGATTCCTTTTGTGTTACAGAAGCAAGAACTTCTTAATGAAACGGAAGCTTGGAAAGATTGGATGACGCTTCTGAGAGCTGTCGTGCAACCCAAAAATCAATCTCTCCTTAAACAAGCTTTAGGGACAATATTGATCGGCTTCAACCATATCGACATCCGTTTGTTTATCGAAAATGACACCCTCCCTATCTTTATGGATCGATTTATAACATTGAAAACTCTGTGGTACCAACAAGGGCTTTCTGTCATGATCGAAAAGCTTTTTTCACCCTCTTTTCTGCGCGACACATCCCTAAAAGAGCGTCTCCTAAGCTCGACTGACGGCGATCTCTACCTCGATCACTTCACTCAAATTCACGATCTCTTCATGGAAGAAGAGACGCGCGACCGTTTAACTCCTCAAGAGCTCATTATCCGCGGACAAGAGTTGCAAGCACTTTCAGAGTCCGATGAACCACGTCTTTTAGCAGAGCAAGATCATGTGCAAGAGGGTGTGAAAATATTAACGATCCATTCTAGCAAAGGTCTTGAATACGATGTTGTCTTCGCGCCTGGGCTGTTTAAAACTGTTTCATTTAAAGAGGAATTGATTCCACTGCCCACGCGAAAACTTGTTCCTTTTTACAATATAAATGAACCTGCCGTTGTAGAGCATCTAACAGAAATCGACGCAGAGAAAATGAGACAGCTTTACGTTGCGCTCACGCGCGCCAAAACATGGCTTTACATCCCATTTTTACCGGGAAAAAAATCTAAAATTGGTGAAGCACCACCGCTCCACCTTTTTCTTGCTCGCATGGGACAATCGAATCAACTCTCTTCCGAAGAGCTCTACAACAGAATTCCATCGCTCACCATCGAAACTCTTCGTCAAATTCTCCCATCCCACCCCGCTATTACAATCGAGAGTGGAATTGTTGATCCGACGTTAATCTACAGCTCCAACAAAACGGCGATACAATTGAAGCCGCCAACCTTACCAACGATTCCTGGGCGCTCTATTACGGTAGACTCCTTTACCAGCCTAACGCAACATCAGTCGAAATCTAAATCGTCACCTAAGGTTTCTGTCCCTAAAGATGCCGTACCGGCAGGAACGGAGACTGGGATTGTCATTCACAAAATTTTCGAAATGATCGACTACGCCGCTCCTCAAATCGCGCCATTTCTTTCAGGGACATTACTGCAATCGTGGTCTGATGTGATCGACGCTTGGGTTCGCCAAGCTCTCGAATACCGATTCCCCGAAAATTTCACTCTCGCAGACGTCTCTCCTCAAGAACAATTCAGAGAAGTAGAATTTCTTTACCCCACTGCAAATGGATACCTTAAAGGGGTTATCGACCTTATTTTCCATCATCGTGGAAAAATCCATATCGTCGACTGGAAAAGCAACTTGCTGGCGGACTACTCTCAAGAATCACTTAAGGAGTCGATGAAAGAACACGATTACTTCTTACAGGCACAGCTTTATAAAGAGGCCGCACGCCGCTATTTTGGCGACCTTCCTATTGTCATTGATTATTTCTTTGTGCGAGGCTCTGCCGTTTACCGATGGGAGGACGACGATGTGGAATAAATTCATCGAATCGGGCTGTGTCAAACCTATCGACTTACAACTCGCCAACGAACTTGCCCCCGAAGCTGCAACATCCCTACAAGCAGCTCTCATCCACATTTCAATTGCAATACGACAAGGACATTTGTGTGTATCTAAACAAACTCCTATCAGGCGTGTTTGGGAGCTTGTTGAACCTCAAGAACAGGAAACACTGCTTTCGGAAGAGGATTGGAAGGGGGCTGCAGTGCTTGTCCAAGAAGGTCTCTGCACCCTTCCGGAATTTTTAATTCAAAGGCCTTCTGCATCGGAACCGCTCAATCTAAAACCCCTTGTGCTTCACGGCGAACTTCTCTACACACAAAGAAGCTGGATTGCTGAAACAAAATTCAAATACCACCTCAACAGCTTTTTAGAAACAATCCCTGCTGTAGAGATCTCTTCTGAAGAATTAAACGACAAAATCACACTTCACAACCTGCAAAACCAACTACTTCTAGAGCAAAAGTCGGCGATTCTCAACGCTGCAACACTTCTTTCACTGATTACCGGAGGACCGGGAACTGGTAAAACGTATACTGCAGGGTGGATGATCACAATTCTTTCCGAGATATTGCGTGAGAAGTTAAAACGCACCCCTGTGATCGCGTTAGCAGCTCCCACAGGGAAAGCTGCGTTGCAGCTGGGAGCGAGCGTTCAACGCTCTGTCAACTCGAACTCCGGATGTTACACTGCTAGCACCTTGCACGCGCTTTTGGCAAAAACTCCCATTGCCGCCGACATCATCGTTGTGGATGAAGCTTCCATGATCGATCTGGAATGGATGAATAAGCTTATGAAAGCAATGCCGGCAGGTGCGCGCTTGATCTTAATGGGAGATCCTCACCAACTCCCTCCGGTGGGAATGGGAAGCATTTTTGTAGATATGATTCAAACGATGCCACACACACGCTTAGAGAAGTGTCTCCGTACAGAACTGCAAACAATCGTCGATTTTTCCGCCTCCATCAAAGCGGGAGTCTACCAATCTTGGGAAAATACCTACGACCTCACCGATCACGCAGCTTTTATCCAGCATTGCACAACGCACTACAAAAATTGCAAAACACTAGATGACTTTGCGCAATTCAAGGTGCTCACTCCTTTTACGAAAGGGCTCTACGGAACCGAACAATTGAACTCCAAAATCAGAGACGCACTTGGCTATGTGGAAGCTGTTCCTCTTTTGATCACAAAGAACGACTACGATTTGGATTTGTTCAACGGGGAGATCGGTCTGTTGATGACAAACAAGAACGTTGTGCAATTTCCAAAAAGAGGAGACGAAGGGGTTCGTGAAATACCGCTTTCTCTCATCAATGCCTACCAACTGGGCTATTGCCTAACAATTCATAAAAGCCAGGGGAGCGAGTACCCTCACGTCGTGATCGCCTACCCTGAAGGAGCTCAAATTTTTGGTCGAGAAGCTCTATATACAGCAGTGACTCGAGCGAAACAAAAGCTTGAAATCTTCTCCTCGCAGGCTACTTTAGAACAAACGGTCGCACGCAGCAATAGACGTTTTTCAGGAATCAGCGCTCTCTATTAAATTTTATTTGACTTTCCCTGCTATTTAGCTTTGAATGGGAATTTTCAGGATATAAAAGGAATTTGCGATGCATTTTATACCAAATCATATTAAAAATTTGATGTTTGGCTTTGAGTATAACTTCCGGTTTCTATTCTTAATGATACTCCTTCCGACATTCTCCTATAGCGACAACTTCGCGTTCAATAACGACACTCCTATCCACGAAGCTTATGCCACTCATTACGAATATGCTTCGCCACCCGAACGAGTTGCTAAAAAACCTCCGGCAGAAAAAGTTCAAAATATTCCTCCAAAACCTACGGAAGATAGCGTTTGGGTTTCAGGCTATTGGACTTGGATTCCGGAAACTAACGAATTTAAATGGCTCTGCGGCGTATGGCGTCGCCCTCCCCCTAATCACGAATGGGTCAGCGGCTCCTGGATAAAAAATGAAGAGGGGTGGTCTTGGCTGCAAGGCTTTTGGAACCTTGTTCCGGAAGAGAAATTGGCCTTTGTGAGAGAAAAACCTCCTACTAAAATTAACGAAAATCCAGCTCCAGCAACAGATAAAAACAGTTTTTGGGCTTTCGGCTACTGGAAATATGATACCGAAAAAAAATCGTATGGATGGAATGAAGGCTCTTGGCAAAAATTTGACAAGAATTGGGTGTTGGCGCCGGCAAACTACATCTGGAGACCGAATGGTTACGTTTTTGTCCCCCCTTACTGGGACTATCCTATCGATCAACGCGGAGCTTTGTACACTTGCACCTACCCCTTAAACAAAATTACTACCGACACCGTCCTACAAAATTCATTTGCTCGCTATCCTGACCATTTATCGTGGATTCAACATTGGTGGCAATTTAACCGATCATGGTGGGAAAACTGCTCTTGCACTCCCCCCTGGTGGAATTGGGATAACTGGTGGACATTTGCATGGCAAGACCAGTGGGCGCTTTGGTGGTGGTACACTCACCCGGGCTCTACACAACCCGATTGGCTTACAAAAGAGATCAGCGACAAAATCGTTCCCGCTTCTAACAATGTTATCGAATTGATGAAGCAAATGAAGGTCCCTGAAAGTATTGCAACGACTACAGCTAAAGGAGAGGTTCTTCAAGCGACAGGACAGGCGCTATCCAAGGACAATATCCCTCGACCTGCAATAGCAATCGATGTGAAATCAGTTGGTCGTGCCGATATACCAAAGCCGCTTCCACCCCCTCCTCCGCCACCGCCGAAAGTGGTTACAAAGCCGTTGCCTATCGATATTCCTCGCAAGAAGCAGGTAGAAGAAAATCCGATGAGCGATCCGTCTTTAACGCCGCTGCTGGATTCGGAGAGACCGAATTATTCGCAGTATGAACCACTGTATGAATTCCGTTACCAGCCGGAATACAAGTATCAACCGGAGTATTACTACAAGCCGTACAAAGAGGACGACTACAAACAAAAGTAGCGTTAAAATCCACTCGAAAGGAACAGGATAACGCGGAGACGCGGGGACGCAGGGACGCGGAGCTTGCTATCTGTTCACTCGATATGACCATTGAAGTAGTTGACGCGTTGGATTAAATGCCCTTCGCTATCATACAGCGTAGCTGTTCCGGTGCCATCTTTGAGCTCGGAGACAGGCTTTTTTTCTCCTCTTCTGTAATACTGACCGCGCACTAATCTATCTTGATCGTACTCTTCCATCAGCATGATCGCGCCATCGGCATACCAACCGGTTAGATAGCCATTTTTTTTGTTGGCGGTCATCTCTCGTTGGCTCTCTTGCACGCCATTCGGATACCACGTTTTCATCACCCCTTGCATCTTCCCTTCCCACCAATTGATGGAAAGTTGAGGTCTCAACGCTTCTCTAGTGTAGTTGATGGGGTAATATTCAATCTCTTCTCCGTGTTTCAATCCATTCAGGACGTGCCAAG
The DNA here is from genome assembly GCA_945957185.1 of uncultured Chlamydiaceae bacterium. GTDB lineage: Bacteria > Chlamydiota > Chlamydiia > Chlamydiales > Parachlamydiaceae > CAMFKA01. The sequence continues at coordinate 14,844 of CAMFKA010000006.1, forward strand.
AGCGGAGAATCTCTCCGGAAGGCCCTAGGGATCGAATTTCGCCTTCAATAGCGCCGTGGTTAATCTCTTGCAACTCCACAACAGTTTCCTTACCGAAAACAGCGCGAGTTCCTTGACCATCGATCACTTCAGTAATCAAATTCCCTTTTATGTCCCAATAGTGCCCTGTTTTTAATTCATCCTGACAAAACAATTCATCGGCAGAGACGGAGCCACAAGGCCAATATCTGAGAGTAGCGCCATGCTTTTTTCCGCCGGAAAATTGAGTCGTCTGTAAAATTGCACCTGTGTCGAAATAGATGACAAACAGTCCTTCAATTGTTCCTTGGCAGAAAGGGACACTTTTCCAGACAGCACCATTTTTATGATAATAGAGAGAAGGGCCTTCTAAAACGCCATTGGCGTAACTAATCTTAGCTTCAGGGTTTCCACAATCATCCCACACGTTGCTAACACCATCGAATAGCCAAGATTTTTGCGCTTCAGCAGTGAGGTCGGCCTCTCCGCCAATGACATTGGCTTCCAGTTTTTTCACTCCATTTTCGTGCCACTCACGGTAGGAGCCTTTCGCTCGGGCGTTGACCACTTCTAAATACTGTTTAGGGAGTCCATTTTCGTAGTAGCTGGTAATATATGCATGAATTTCTCCGATAGAATCGCGAGAATACACTCGTAACACCTTTTCAAATGGTTGGGGAGAGAGCCAATCCACTTCTTGATATTTTTTAAGTCTTTCTTTCGATGAAATTGTCTCGGACATGCCGTTACGGTCGATGATATTAACACTTGTCAATGTTGTAGAAGGGACATATTCAATATAACAAGGGTCGGCTTTTGGGGCGCATCCCTGCACTATTGTCAATGTCAACACACTCAAAATGGCCATAAACCGCGATTTAATAAAAGTCACAAGTATTCTCTCTTTAACAGTTTCATATTCAATTGAAACACTTCGTTCTTGTCGATAGAGTTCTTTTTATCCATTTTAAAATCGATAATGATCAATTGGGGGCGATTGGGTCCTGGACTATATGGACCTATGTCAACGCCTTCCACTTTTGCTAATATCTCTTTCAAATTCTCTATATTAACTTCTACCGGGTGAATCATTGTCTCCACAACTTCTTGAAAAACGGGAGTCGATTGCACAACGCCTTCGGAAAAACCAAGGGCATTCCCGCTTCCAATCAGGTGTTCATGGCGTTTTTTAAGACTCTCATCTTCCGCAACATTTCTATTGTTCATAGCGGTTTGTAGAGCTTCAATTTCAGGTTCCAGAAGTTGTATCGTTTCCAGCTGCTTATCGATGTAAAAGTGATCTGCTTCTTTGTAGGACTGCATTAACGCGATGTTGACAGCTTGCTTTTGACTTAGCAGCAGCGCCTGCTCCTGAATCAACTCAATCCGTTCATTCTGATTGTTAATATCGTTTAATCCGGAAAGAAAATTCAAAACAACAGCTCCCAAGGGGATTAAACCTAAAATCAATCCATAAGCAACTAAACGATTTTTTGGTATCGATTCTGTCATGCTAACCTCTTAGTGGATCTGGGGGTATAACGTACGGTCTTTAAGAAAAAAGGACGTGCGGTAACGCCCTTTAGTGGCATTCCATTTCACTTCTGCTTTTGGATCGACCATGTCATTGGGGGATATCAGAGCGTCATGAAATTCGCGAGCTTCTTTGGGAGAATTTGCCATCAATTCAAGCTCGACTTTCACTTGGTACCGCTCTGTCTTCTTATTCATTTCAGGGCGTTTTACAAGGGTGTAGGTCAAACTTTCAATCTGGATCAAACTTTCAAGCGTTCCATTCTTGTTCACCACAACGTTAGAATGGTTTGACAACCATGCAAGAAGGTCGCTCACGCGCGGAACATTTGGAAACAAAGGAAACAGTGCCGGTGCGTTTTGAACCTCTTTTTCCAGGTAATCCAAACGCTTGGAAAGATCATCCATACTTAAATGTTTTACGTTCAAAACCAAAGAGGGATCTTCCGGGCTTTTCTTAAGATAAGCCCCCTCCATCTCATTAAAAGGGCGTTTTATATTTGAAAGTAGCTCCGCGTAGTTCTCTCTGACCAAATCTTCTCTATAACCCAAATACTGCCCTCCTGAGATGTAAGCAGCAGCGGCTAATCCTAATGCGACTAGACCATATAACATAAGGTTCGTTTTATACCGTTTCAGTGGATTTTGAAAGCGGTGCTCTTTTTGTCGGAAATTGATTTGGTCTGGACAATTAGAAATCGTAGTTAACGCTGCGCCTAATGGGACGGCATAAATGTTTTGCTTCTCTTTTGTAATACCGCGGAATACCGAAGGCTCCAAAAGAGGTTTATGGAGCTCTGCTGTGAGTTCTTGACCCAATGTTCCCCAATTTGCTCCCTCACCTGTGATAACGATACCGGAAAGTTCATCGCCTTTCAATTGCTTCCCAAGGGCATAGACGACGCGGATGATCTCTTGTCGCAGCGATTCAAAAGCGTCTTTGAGTTCATGATTATGCTTTTCTTCTGCGCTAAAAGCCTCCATTTTCACATCTTTGCACCCTTTTGGAATCGTTTGCCCCGCAACAAGCTTCCCTTTCTTGTTCAAGATGCATGTGGTGTGATCGGATTCTAAACAAATTAAAATTTTAGCATCGTCGGAGTTTGGTGTGACAGCCTGAAGGTAGGCAGAAAGAGCCGCTTGCTCGCAAGTGACGACTTCGGGATCAACATTAAGTTGAGATAACTCCATCAAATGACTTTGAATTTGTTCGGCTGGGGCAGCCAGCAGCGTCAACGCAGTCCCATCTTTATCTTTGGAAACAACGATTCTATCGACGACAGTAGTTTCAATTGGGAAAGGGATTAAAGGTTCGGCTTGGAAATAGAGAACTTCATCGATCTCTTTTTGTTTGGTCAATTTGATGTCCATTGGGCGAACGAGGACAGCATCTCCCGCCAGAGCGGAAACAACCAGATCGTTTTCGAGCCAAAATTCAAATTTTTTATTTTTTTCCGCAATGTAAAGCGGCTTTACACCCTCTTCATCCGCCTGTCCTATTTTAATAGGAAGATCGAAAAAATCATCTACAAGAATCTCATTATCTTTCACTTCGATAGCGATAGCTCGCAGAACGTTTGGGTGTCTTTCCACTCCAATGCTTTGATGCGCGTATGTTCTTTCCACTACAAAAAACCTCTGTATATACAAAGTCAAGAAGTTAAGTGTATCATGTTCAAATCAATTTGAACAAGTCTAACGACTCTGATTAAAGGTATTTTACTTTAAAGAAAAGTAGCGATGGGGTAGAATCAAACCTTAAAATCGAGGTCGATGATGCTTGCAATACAATTCATAGAGACATTCTTTAATATCTATTTGTTTATGATTTTTATCAAAATTGTAAGCTCTTGGATTCCCGAACTCGCACAAACTCGCTTCATGCATTTCATCTCGTTTTTTGTAGACCCTTACCTAAATATATTTAGAAGCGTGATCCCTCCACTAGGAATGATCGATATCAGCCCTATTGTCGCCATCTTTGCCTTGCAATTTATTGAAAACGGCGTCAAGTACGCAATCGCAGCACTCTTGTAACCTTAAAATTTGATATTATGATAAAAAAACCATTTCAATTCGGAAAAATCACACTCCCTAACAACATCTTCTATGCTCCATTAGCAGGATGTTCAGACTACCCCTTTAGAAAAATGAGCGCTATGTACAAGCCGGGGTTGATCTATTGCGAAATGGTTAAAATGGACGCTTTAGTACGGCACGATCCGGGTACATTCCACATGCTGGATTACGACAAATCGATGCACCCCATCGGAGCACAACTTTGTGGGAGTAAACCGGAACTCGCCGGAAAAGCCGCTCGCATCATTCAGGATCTTGGATTTGACGTCATCGATCTCAATTGTGGATGTCCCGTCGATAAAGTTACAAAAGATGGAAGCGGATCCGGATTATTAAAGACCCCCCAATTGATTGGAGAAATTGTCTCCAATATCGTCGCAGCAGTTTCTTTGCCTGTTACACTAAAAATTCGCGCCGGGTGGGATGAAGGAAGCATTAACGCAGCCGAAATCACACAAATCGCCGAAGCGGCAGGAGCCACAGCAATTTGTGTTCATGGACGCACACGCGTGCAAGCGTATCGAGGACCGGCAAACTGGGATTGGATCAAAGAAAGCAAACAAGCAGCAAAAAATATTTTAGTCATCGGAAACGGGGATTTATTTGATCCTGAATCTGTGAAGAGGATGTTTGAAGAAACGCAGTGTGATGCGGTGCTAGTCGCAAGAGGCACCATGGGGCAACCGTGGATTGTTGAAGACATCATCAATCACATGGAAGGAAAAAATGTTGCAGAAAGAAGCCGCGACGAGCTTTTTAATGGCTTAATGAAGCATTTTAGTTACATGAAATCGTACCTTACTGATCGTCAGGCATGTATCGAGATGAGACGTGTCGGATGCTGGTACATCAAAGATGTCGCCGGAGCGAGCCCTATCAGGCAGCAAATCAGCCACGCCACCACCTTGAGAGAGATCGAGGACGTGATCGAGAATTTGAAAAATAGAAATTGACGAGAATCGAATTTTTAGCGTATTCTATAGGCTTTGACGAAGGAAACCACATGAAGAACATTGCAGAAAACAATCTGATCCGATTTATCAACATCACGAAAAAGAAAGACGGAATTTTTGCCAATTTCAAGGTGAAAGGGATCCGTGGAGGCATGATTTACTCTGCATCGATCTCCGTTGACATCGCAGCAGCGGAAGTGGATCCAGCGGATCCGTTAGAGCTGATCATCGAGCGCTCTGCACTATTGGCTGTAAAAGAGTTCAAAAAGTGTGAGTTGCAGTTTGAAGGTGTTCCTCAAGCAGTCTAAAAAACAATCATATCAGGGTGTAGCGCAGCTTGGCTAGCGCACTTGCATGGGGTGCAAGGGGTCGGAGGTTCAAATCCTCTCACCCTGATTCTTTTTCCTTAATAGGTTATGAAACAAACAGCACATGCACTATTCTCTTAAAAACCGATTGTGTGGCAGGTATGTGGCAGGTAATGCACAAATGAATTGAAGTCGATGAATATGAAAATAGAAAGAAATAGCCAATGTACCTGTGGAAGTGGTAAGAAGTACAAAAAATGCTGCTTGATGTCCGAGCGTAAACCTATTCAAGTAGTCGAAATATTCTCTGAGATGCATGAAGTTTGCGACAATGCTTTAGCTCAAATTGAAGCTGGTGATCTCTTGAGCGCTGAAATAGAAGCTGAACGATTATATCATTTGCGTCCAGACGATCATATGGTCAATTTCCTTCAAGGTATTTGTTGCATCCAAAGAGAGTGTTATCGGGAAGCAATTTCTTTTTTTGAGACGGCTATTCAAATGAATCCCTGGTTTTGCGAAGCTTATTTCAATTTAGCAAGCTTATATCGCCAAGAAATGAAAATTCCTCAATCGGTTGTCTACTTTAGAAAAATCATTGAAATCGAAGGAGAGCATGGAGATCTTGGAAAATTGGCTAAAAAAGAACTTGATTGGTTAGAGAAAATGCTCCAGAAAACTTCAGGACAAACTTTAACTGAATATCTTCAAGCCTCAACACTTTTCGATGAAGCTTTTGCATGCCTGAGAAGAGAAGAACATCAAAAGGCAATCTCCCTCTTTCAACAAGTCTTGGCATTGAATCCAGATCACGTCCAATCCTATGGCAATATGGCCTTAGCTCACAGTGCTCTCGGCGAACAAGAAATGGCTCTTCAATACTTGGACAAGGCATTGTCTCTAGATCCAACTTATGAGCCTGCTCAACAAAATCGAGAGAATATTATTCGATTAAAAGAAGGAGAACGAAGCCCCTTCAAAATGGCAGAAGTTTTGTATTACAGGGAAAAGCTTGAGCTAGAAGGTAAGAAAAAACAAAAGCCAAGAGCTTTGACCTGGTCTAATGCTGCTATTGGTTATGTTCATCAAGATGCTCTATAGTAAGGAAGTTAGTCGATATGTCGAAAACCATTGCCTTTGTCAAAATTCCCGATTTAAGGTTTAAACAATGCCTACAATAAATAAAATTCTCGTAATAGGAGCCGGCATTGCTGGACCTGCTGTTTGTTATTGGTTAAAAAGATTTGGCTTTTCTCCCACTCTAATTGAAAGGTCTTCTAAAATACGAAAAGGAGGGCAAGGACTGGATGTTCGAGGTGCTGCCATCGACATCGTTAAAAGAATGGGGATCTATGAGAAAATATGCAACATGCGCACCCAAGTGGAATTAGGGCGGTATGTTGACGCCGAAGGTAATATCTTGCATGAAGAAAAAGGCGAAAGATTTGCCTTTAGACAAGGTGAAGACGTTGAAATTAACCGAGGTGATTTAGTCGAAGCACTGGTACAGACTATTAAAGGTGTTCCCTGTCATTTCAACCAATGGATTGATAGCATTAAACAGAGTGATAATACTGTAGAAGTTCAATTTAAAGATGGCAGAACCGAACATTATGACTTGGTTATTGGAGCTGATGGTTTACACTCAAAAACAAGACGTATGGTCTTCGCTGATGATGAATATAAATTGACTAACCTTGGATTGTACTTTAGCGTTTTTAGCATCCCAAATTATCTTAATTTGAACCACACGGAAGTTCAGTTCGAGGCCAATCAAAAACTTATATCTCTTACTAGCGATAAGAACCCTAAGATAGCTGAAGCCGCATTCTGCTTTCGTACACAAAATGTTTTGAATAATATTCGCGATGAAAACGAGCAACAAAGATTCCTACGCGACACTTTTCAAGATTTTGGCTGGGAAGCGTCAAAAATACTTGAACTGATGTCTGATAGTGATAATTTTTATTTTGATTCAGTCACACAGGTGAAAATGAAATCATGGACTAAAGGACGAGTGGCTTTGCTGGGTGATGCGGGTTATTCTGCATCTCCAATATCTGGTCAAGGTAATAATCTGGCATTGGTTGGCGCTTATGTTTTTGCAGGAGAACTAAAACAAGCAGGCGGCAATTATCATCGAGCATTTAACCGTTATAATGAATTATTACATCCATTCGTTGAAGCCAATCAAAAATTGGGAGTTTTGGTTAACGAATCGACTCTTGTTCGCGATGAAGTCTCTCAGAAGGTTGCGGAAGAAAGATCAAATAAGATTATGCAAGAGGTAGAAATCGCAGCGAATATGATTTCTTTGCCTAGTTATGAATGAGTGAATTTTCATTTATGTTTAGTGTCCTCAACCCACTATTACAAACATTTCGATGCCCTTTAGAACTAGTGTCGATCATTTCGATGATACCAACGAAATGATCGTGAGTGTTGTGTAGGCTATTTTTTCAAGTTTTTTTGCTTTTCCGAATCTAGCTCATGATAAAGTTTTGTTTTCTTAATTTCGTCAATTGTGAACTTAATAAAATCAATGGTTTTTTCTTTCAAAAACATTTCTTTGCCGTAGTCCCAACTTTCGGCTACCTCAATCAAATTTTTTATCCATGCTGATTTAAATTCATTTTTAATCCACGCCGCAGCAGTTTTTTTTGTTCCTGCAAAACCACACATGACGGTGTATAAAATGCGACACAAATTCATAACCAGATATGATTGATAATGACTGTTCTCCAACCATTCATAATCCGTTATTTTAGGTTCCCATTCTTGAAACAAATCACGTACGCAAGCTTTTTGAACTTCAATGATATCGATAGGTTCAATCATATCCCTAAAATCGGATCCAATCAGAGAGACACCATGCTGGTACC